>JAHLWE010000451.1 GCA_019058135.1 Promethearchaeota archaeon
AATATCCCTTAATGGAAACGTAATATCGCCCTTCATCGGCTCCATAAACTAAGATTCCAATTACATGAAAGCTCTCATAAATATCCTTAATTTTTTCATAGATCTTAAAAATTATTTGGTAACCCTTATCAGTGATCTCAATTTGTTGAGCATTGAACATTTTTTTCCTAATGATCCATCCCTTTTTCTCAAGATTTTGAAGCCGTCTTGAAGCGGTTTGTTGACTTTGGCCCAAAGTTTTACAAAACTCTGTGCTTTTCACTCGAATTTCCGGTTTCTCAGTTAAAATATGAGCTAAATTGATAAGTGCAAACCACTCAGCATAATCGTGATAATTAAATTTAGACTCTTTTTTCTTCATTTAAATTATGTCCTTTCCTTCTTATTTTTTAAATAATCTTTAATAATTTTCTCTTTAATTAATGTAGATGAATGGAATTTGTGCTTATTATAAAATTTCTCTAATCTAATTATCTTAATTTTTTCAAGACCCTTTTTCTTTAAACCATTTTTGATCATTTTAATAGTTACTTTCTGATTAGGGCCCAGCATAATAATATCGGGATTAATTTCTTCAATAATCTTCAAATAATCTGAATTTATTTTTCCAAATATTGCCTTTTTAACATTTTTTAAATTCCCCACCATTTCAAGTCGTTGATCTTCAGGGAGTATAGGAGATTCTCCCTTAAATTTTTTTACATTAACATCCCTAGCTACAATAACATAGACTTCACCTAATTTTGATGCCTCGTTTATTAAAAAAGTATGCCCTGGATGAAGTAGGTCAAATGTTCCCGTTATTATAATTTTCTTTTTTATTTTTAACACCTATTTATTTCTTTGATATCAAATTTCATTTTTCTTTTTCCTTCAATTCCTTTTCTTTAAGAGATGAATTTAATCGATTCATTTGTATTGATAGGGATATATTACTTCTCAAATTTTCTAAGGTTTTTCTTACACCATCGATTTTCGATCTAAGATTTTTTAAAAGGCCTTTTGGATAATCCAAATTAAATAAATTATCATAAATCAACTCCATTATTTCAAAATAATGATTCAATTTTGATATTTTCCCTTCTCTAATCATATTTAAACACATTCTATTCATTTCACCAATAAGATCCGCCATACCAAGAATATAAGAAAGAGGTTCTAAATTTAAATCCCTTGAAGTAGGAAAATCCTTATTTAATAAAACTGCTTCAAAAAGCACGGCTTCGGTAAATTCTTGCTCGGGAGTCCAAAGATATTTTGAAAAATAGAGCGGATTCTTATTAATAAGTTTTTTAAGCTGAATATGCTGCTCTTTAATCATCTTAATTTTTATTTTAAAATCTTCATAATCTTCACGATGCAGAGATTTAATAATTTCACTGCAGTTCCTTACCATTTCACGAGAGAGCTTTAGTATTCCTTCTCTCACTAGATCTAATTCATCAAGATCTTTAATTATTTCTGTAAAAATATTGTTTAGATTCATCTAAAAACAACCCAATAATAGAGATTTACTACTCAAGTAATTTTAAAAAAAGAATGAATAAGAATTAAACTTATCTAAAATTAATTTTTCTTGAAAACTTCCTAAATGGAATTGGTAATTTATGCTTTGGATATCCTTCTGTATCTTTTTTTAACATTTCCAACAAAAATTTAAGTTTAACATCGTTATAACTCACGGTTGTACTTTTATTTTCACCATATGTCTGATTTATCAGTCTTTGCCGAATAGAGATTGTATTGCTTTCTAATTCTTTCTCACCGACAATTATTGTATAAGGGATCCATTCCACTTCCGAATTTCTTATCTTCTTACCTAATTTCTCATTTCGGTCATCTAAATCTGCTCTGTATCCTAAATTATTGATCTCATTCATCAATTTTTCACCGTAATCCAATGTTTTCTCTGAGATTGGCAAAATTCTAACTTGAATAGGAGAGAGCCAAGTCTTGAAACCAGGAATTAATTTATCTTGATTTCTTATAGCACTCTCTAATAAACCCCAAACGACTCTTTCGACGGCTCCACTTGGTGAATTATGGAGAATAATTGGATGTTTTACTACTCCATCATCATCAGTGAATTTGATATTATACTTTTCTCTTTTTTTATCTCCTTGCATTATATAATCTAAACTGCTCTCAACATCAATTTGAATGGTCCCTAAGGTTGCGCTTTTACCAAATTTACCAGCAGATACAACATTACGTTCAAATTTCAATACGAAATAATAATACCTATCTTCCCATAACTCGAGCAATGCTGGAATTCCTTCTTGTTCAACTAAATCTAAAATCCATTCTTTATTTTGTTCATAAAATTCTTGCGTTGACCTAAAAGTGATGTAAGAAGGGAGACCAAAAGCTTCTGAAATTTCTTTTACTACATCATATTGCTTTTTAAACTCATCAATCGAAGATTTCAAATCTTTACAGAGCGTGTGTAAATCCGGCATAATGAAACCTCTTAAACGTCGGAGTCCGCTTAATTCGCCTTCTTGCTCTCGTCTGAAAGCATATTGCACGTATTCATAAAGTCGTAGTGGAAAATAAGTTGGTTTTAAAAACATATCACTAAACATCTGAAATTGAAGAAAATCTCCAGCAAACCGTAATAAATAACGATTAGCCCCAGAAATAACCCAATAACTTTTTGCAGGAAAACGTGCAGTTGGAGCAATTAATTTTTTATTTTTCGCCGAATACATAATTGGTGTATCAACAATAATCGCTCCAAAATCAATCACTTTATCCTTCACATACTGTCGAATAATTTCTTTTAAAATAACCCCTTTAGGATACCACCGAAAATTTCCACTATCTGTATTTTTATCAAAATCAACTAATTCAAATTTTTGCATATACTTAATATGAGCAGGTTCTTCACCTAAATCCTCCCTAGCCTTTCCTAGCTCAGAATCAAAAAAGAATTTAAGATCTCCATATCCTAGCTTCCTTAATTCCTCTGGAAATATATAGTTTCCATCTGAATCGTACTCAATTTCAAATTCTTTCTTCTCGGGAGTTAAAATCTTAAACACTGCGCTCTTATTATGTTCCTCTGGTTCAATATATAACTTCACATCCCTATACATTTCTGCTAATTCATGCCCCAAACAATTAATTTTAAAAGCCTTATACCATCCGAATGGAGAATATGATGCGTCTATACCCCGATCCTTTAATAATTCGGCAATCTTAGGACATACATCCATAGCTTCCTTATCATTGCTTAAAAACTTGCTTAAATGAGCCCAAGGATATACT
>JAHLWE010000452.1 GCA_019058135.1 Promethearchaeota archaeon
ACAAATATATAATATGTTCCAAGATTATTCCATGCAATTTCATTGTTGGTGTCAAGCTCAACGGCTCTTTTAAGATTATTTTTAATTTTTTTCAAATCAGGACAATAATCTGGAATATTTTTAATCATCTCCATATACACATTTCCCAAATCAATATATCCATTAGAATAATTTGGATGTTTTTCGATTATTTTAAGAAAGCATAATTCGGCAGATTCATATAATTGATTATGTAAGAAGCCATATCCCAATAGTGTCCATATTTCTTTAGAAATTGAGATATTTAATAATTTTTTGAATGATTCTACAGAAATTTTTCCTTTTTTAATGGATTCTACAATATAATTGGTTGCATGATTATACATTTTGAAGTTTTTTACTTTCGCTTTTTCATAGACAGTAAGAAATTTCAGATGATATGTTAGTGCTTTTAAAAATTCTTTCTGTTTAAGTTTAATTACTCCCAAAGTAAAGTATGATAACCAGAAATTGGGATCTATTTTTATTGCCTCTAGATAACCAGCTTCAGATTTGTCTAATAAACTTAAATCTTTAGTTGATGATTGAAGGACATACTGATGATGATATGCTCGACCTAAATTAGCAAGAGTTAAGATTTCTTGGGGATCAATTTCTAATGCTTTTTTATAATAGATTATTGCTTCCTGGAAATTTCTTTGTTCAAGAAATTTATTACCCAATAAATAATATCTTTTTACTTCTTCACTTTCTGATATATTCCATTTATTATTTTTTTTCTCTCGATTGATTTTCGTCATAATAAATTCCAATTTTTATAGAAAATTAATTGCTATACTCTTCTTAAAATAAATCTATTTAAAGAGAAAAATTTCTTTCAATAATTATTTTCTTTCTTTAAATATAGATCTAGAGTGGAATCATATCGGAGATAAACTAAAATTGTATAATTCATAATAATATTGTCCCAATTGATATAAAACAATTGGTTTTTTAGAGAAAAAGTGAGCTTTATTCAATTTAATCTCTCTCGGTTCTTATTTTTTCTTCATATATCTTCATTAAAAATATGATTCAAAGCAATTTTTTCAAATTTTGAATATAAAATTACAAGAGGTGAAAAGTCATAAAATGGGCCGAGATTGATAACGAGTGGCTGGACGGTTTCACAAAAGCCCTTATAGAATATTTCTTTCCAAGATAAGTTTATTATTTTTTTTTTTTAATTCTATAAAAATGTAATCTTAATAATTTAGTTATATCTCTTCCTTTAATAGTATCTTTCCGGTCCTTTTTTATTTAAATAATTAGAATCAATTGCTTTACAAATTTTATTATATATAAGTTGACGTCCAGTAATAATCATTTCACTCATTTTATTTTCGAAATCCATTTTCTGATAAAACTCCTTATAAAATATCTGACGCACTTTTATATGATAATATCTGTTCGGATCATATAATCTCACATCAAAAAATATCTCTGACTGAAATTGTGGATCAGGATATGTAAATATTCTTGCATACGTGCCATCGCTTTTCTTTATAAGCTTTTAGTGACCCGAAAGCAAAATTGACAGAATAACTTCTTCCCTAGATGTATATCTAGCTAATGCTGCAAGCATTATTATAAAACCATTTTAATGTCTGTGAATCAACACAATATCTGTTTTTTATAAATTCTGGAATTATATAAAATAAAAATTTTTTCATTAATTCAGAAGAATCTTTATACAATCTTCTATAAAGTCGGGTGAAATGGGAATCTCACCTTCCTTTCCAACAACACGGATATAAAGGCTTATTTGGGGAAAGGGCAGATAATTACAAGGAATTAATAAGCCCACATATGGATTATTTTAAAAGATTTGAGTTCATTGCGATTCTTGGTTTAATCATTAGTTATTTTTATCCTTTATTTCAACCTTCCATAATGATTAGTTTTATGTATGATCATTGGCTTGATCTAATAGTTGCTTTAATACTCATTTTGGGAGTTTTTATTCATCCCTTTATTACCAAGAGAAAGGATAATACAATAATCAAAGTCCAATCGGAATTAAGAGAAGATTTAGAAAAACTCATTAAAGAAGTTAATTTTTGCCTACTAATATACAATTTAAATTTAGAAACACTTGAAGCTCTGTAAGGATTATACCTTCCATTCCCCGCGTGCCCATCCCGATTGCTTGTAGGATTTGTGGTATAGTCTACACAGGATCACTTTTATTTAATATTAGAAATTCAATTTGCTCCAAAAAATTAATAAGAGTAAGACTAACATTTAGTCATTAGAGAAGATTTTCATTAAAACCCATAATTCTAATCAATTGGGTTATATATAATACACAAAAATAGAGGAATAGAATTTTATATGCAAAATATTGTTGATAAATATATTTCTGAATTAAAAGAATATATAAAATCTTTCTTTGATTCAATTGGGCTAAATAACTACCAATTTAAGGATATTCGTGAATTTGTAAGTGATTGGGATGTTAATCTTAAAATGTTTATAGAGTCATTAAGCATTGATTGGAGTGTTACATTGAAATTAAAAGAAAGTGAAAAACTAAGAGAAAATTTTATAGGGCAAATCTATATTTATACTTATGAGAAATTTATAGGATTAACAAATTTTTCTTATACTAATTTAGATCTTAATATATCTCAATCTAGAGACCTCAAAACAATATTATTGGAGGAAACTATATCTAAATATTTACAAACTAAAAATGATCCAATTAAATGGTGGTTCGGTCATGATGGTATTGATTTTATTGGACCAGAAGGTTATACTCATCCAAACATAGATATGCTAAATGTAGTCAATGATGAGTAACGCGCATAAATCATCCAGTTCTCTATCAGTAATTCTCCACATAGATTCAATGACTGGTCTTAATTTCGCGGGAAGTCTTAACGCCACATTTAAGATTGAAAAATCATTTTCATTTTCCTTATTTGACTCCAACTCAATTCACTCCCTTATCTCTAAAATTTTTTTTTAAATTTTTTTAATTTTTATAATAATATTTTCTTCTTCCGTTAACTCTTCTGGTAATACTGTTAACTCTCTTGGAGTTATTAATTCTTTTGGTGTTTTTTGTTCTTTTTTTTCCATTTTTTTTCATAACTTTTTTCCTTTTTACTTTCTCTTCTTCATACAGAATATGCTTGTTTGCAGCTCAAATTTTTTTTCAAATTATTCTAAAATTTTTAAAGAAACAAATTTAATCTATAAGAGAATGAATAAATTTATATTATTTTTCCTCCCTTGCTTTTCTGGGGAGGAATGACAAAATATAACCTTTTATTAGACTTAATGCTAGTTGATATAAAAGAAACTAGCAATAGTTTTAATACTTTTTTTGTTTTCTATTGTAATAATTTAAAATTATTTACCTAATTTTCTTCGAGCTTAGTTAAATTTCTTAATAATTTCATTTAGAGAAATTATTTTTAGAATAATAAAATTGGCAATTAGCAAAAGAATTTGTAGGATCTATTTTCATCCATATAGTTTTGTAGCTTGGTTTAAATTTAGTATGTATTTTTATATTTTTAATTCATTTAAATAAATGTTCCGAAATAAAATCTGAATGAAAAATTTTTCCTACATAAGAAAATGTAGAAAGTAATTAATGAATTACTTATCAAGCATCTCTCTTAGCCATGCCCTAATTTTTTTGATTGCGTTTGGAATGTATAATGGAAGTATTATCCTTCTAACTATTCTAGCAGTAGGATTTTTATACCCGGATGTAAATAGTCTTAAATTATTTAATGTATGGTCCATACAGCTAGTAAAAACTATCCAGTGCTCTTTCGTCATGTGTTCAAAAGAGAAATCACTTTCTCTTTTTGAATGTACTGATCTGTACTGTTTTCGAAGTCTAGCGATGGGCATGAAAGTGATTGGCATAATGATACAATTATATTTTTTCAATTCATCTATCAGTTCCATGGTTTTCATAAGGTCATCTGACGTCTCTTTTGGAAGTCCTAATATGACCGAGTAGAAGACGATCCAGTAGTTGTCGTGTAGAACCTTCGCGGCAGATAAAACTATTTCAGGCCATTCTTCGATTTTGAATGGCTTAACCTTCCCAGGCATGTGCTTTGCAAGTAGCCTTGGACTGCCTGTTTCTACCCCCACCGCGACTATCGAATGATTTTTTTTGTCAAGTTCCATTAGCTCAGTCACATCCTCGATTAACTCCGGATTCTGCATAATGCTAGGAGCTGAAAGAAAATCAAAATTGAAACTATTCTTCCCAAATCCACTAGTGATGGTCTTAATACTTTTTAAAAGATCAAGAATGGCTGCAGGATTAAGTTCACGTCTCTTTGAACCATAACGGAAAAAATCATCACTGTGAATAAATACCTGTCTGATACCAGAAGTTAGGTTAAGTTTGATTTCCTCGAAAATTTTAGGCTTAGGGATTGAACGGAATTTAAGCAGCCCAAGATTGCAAAACTGACAGCCACGGTCACACCCTCGTGTTACCTCCACAATTCCACAGCGACTTGGGGTTCTGATCACTGGGATATCCTTAACATTTACCGGTACACCATTTACTAACTTCGGAAGCTTCTCACCTTTCACTGCCTTCTCAAAAAGGGGACCTACAACACTTTCGCCCTCTCCCTCCACTATACAATCAATTCCATAGGCATCTTGAAACCCTGAATCTACTATCTGCCAGACTCCTTGACCTCCAATGATGAGTTTAAGCCCAGTAGATCGATATTTTCTTATTACCGGATTAAAAAGAACTTCTCGGAAGGTTTTAGACATTATCGAGTCTGAAACCGATAGACCTAAACATCGTAAAAAACACTGAGCAATTTTTGTACAAAAGCTCAATGCTAGAGGATCTAAGCAGCCAATACCAACAACCTTTGTGGCCCGCCCAACCGCGATATCCAACTTTGCAGGATTAACGATTGCAACATCGTCTCTGCTGAAACCATACTTTAGAAGAGATGCTTCGATTTTACATAATCCATATTGTACCCTCCTCATCCTTCCTTCTTTGTTGCTCTTTAGCGGAAATAGCCAATTAACTAAAGGATTAGGTACATATTTTGGAGGAAACGCTGAAACGAAACTCGGTCCAACTTCACCGAAGGATTCACTCATAAGAGCCCTACCCGCTGTTAGTACAATTTTGAATCCATTCCTAGCTTTGCTTTCCATCATACTTCAATCCATTATACTTTCGATAAGTTCTTTTTTTTGCATGAGACTTTATCCTTAAAAGCGTTTTCAGCATTTGAATGGCCCTAGACCTAAAGAACCAAAATAATTTGACGTGATGTAGTAGTGAGTTATATTGCTTTACGTAATTTGTCCTTAGTAATTCAAACCTTTCTGGAGTGATGGGTGTCCTCACAACGTGTGTATAAAAAAATCTCTGCCAATCAGTTGTTATCAGTAATCCCTTATTCTTGAGTTCTTCATATTTATCAGTTCCTGGGAATGGTGTAAGTGGAAATATATTTAAAAAGTCCACATTAATTTCTTTAGCAAACCTATAAATCTTAGTTATGTCTTCCTCAGTTTCATTTAAATCACCAACCATAAACGAGCTTGATACTATAATTTTATGTTTATGTGATATTTTTATTGCTTCTTTTACATCTTTAATATTCTGATGTTTATGGCACTTATCTAATTGAGCAATTGATGGGCTTTCAATTCCTAATAGAACTCCCGCAAATCCAGCTTTACTCATCTTACTTACAATCTGAGGGTGATTACTAAATGCGTCCGCTCGTGCTTGAATAGCATAGAGTTTGGAAATTCCTTCTTTGATAAGCAAATCACAGATTTCTTCAACTCGCACCATATCAGCTGTAAAGTTATCATCCCAAATGAAAATCAATTTCGCTGGTATCTTTTTTATTTCGTTGACAATATTTTCAGGCGACCTTGATCTCCAGATATTCCTGTAAAATTTAGCAGGATAACAAAAATCACATTTGAAATAGCATCCTCTTGATGTGAGCAATGAGTCAACAGCTACATTCCAATAAAATATTTTATATTTGTATCTTTTATCTCTCAAATGCCTTGCGGGGTAAGGAAGTGAGTCTAAATTTTTAATACGTGGTCGATCGAGGTTGTGAATAATCTTTCCTTCTTCATCACGGAAGGAAATACCTAATACATTATTAGGTTTACCCTCTTTTACAAACTGACGAAATGTTTCTTCACCCTCTCCTCGGATTACAGCATTTATTCTATTATCAGATAAAACATCATCTGGACATATAGTAGGTACAATCCCACCTATAATAGTATAAATGTCAAATTGTGAAGTTAACTTCAATATTTCTTTAATTTCATTAATTCTTGAAGTAAATAGCCAACTAATGCCGATTAGATCTGGTTGAAATTTCTTGATGGTATTAATAACATTATTAGAAAATTGCATATCGACTATCTTAATGTCGTTGACTATATCTTCTATATTCGCTGCTAAATATTCCAAACCTAGATATGGAGGTCTTATTACTTCCCCAGGTTTAACTTTATGTGGATATATTAGTAAGATTCTTTTGAACATTTGCCTTTCAACTAAGGAAATAGCCTAAAATAAAAATACTTTGCTTTTCTTATAAACTTTCCGTACATTTTCAACCTCAAAAGTAAGGAATTAAGAAATTATTATTTGTTACATATTCAAAATGGAAAATTTTATTCGATTTATATGATTAAGATCATACATTTTATTTATTAATAGCAATTAACCGTTAATTTTTTCATGGTTTTAAATAGTATTAGAGAGAGATACTTATAATTTTAAAATTTACTGAAATATCCTCCTTATAAAAATAATTTTCCATAATATAATAATTAAAACAAGAATTATTATAACATGTTTGTGAAAAAACAATATTACTATCTTTAAAATAAGAAAGTAAAAATTGATTAAATAATAAAAAAAATAAAAAAGAACAAATAGGGGACTTAAAAATAGGAGTGAACGCAAAATATGGGAAGTATCCAAAATTTGGTAAAATTTGGAATGAAATTATCTAAAGTTCCAATAATAAAAAGATTTTTTTTAAAATTATTTAATCCAAAAAGTGCAAATGCGACGCTAATTCCAATTAATATCTCTTTAGGAACTTTTGAGAATCAAGTACTACCTCTAAAAGTTACGGAGTATTTTATTAATAAAGCAAGTCATATTTTTCTAATGAATTATTGCATCTGTCGAAGAGATAAAGATTGTAAAGAATATGATCATTCAATAGGGTGTATAT
>JAHLWE010000453.1 GCA_019058135.1 Promethearchaeota archaeon
CTAGGTAGAAAAGCACATCTAACTATGGTTGGGAATTCTTTGATTTAATTTTATAGTTGCATTTATATTTCATATTTTTATACTGAATCTCAATATCTCTTGTGGTTTTGATACAAAAGTAAAGGAATTATCATTCTCAATCTTTATCTCCTCTATTGGTAATTCTAATAAATTTATTTTTTTAATACTCTTAATTTTTTGATTGAATTTCAGTGTCCCTGTTGATTTTTTTCCAGATGTTTCTAATAATCTAATTAAGAGTCCATTATTTCCATCTTCAGGTTTTTTTATTGATGATACTATAAAATTTTTAGGTTCAATTGAAAAAAGACTAAATTCACTTCCTAATTTGCCCTTATTATGCTTGATCTTCCGAACAATCAAGGGTATGTTAAAATTTTGAGCTTTTTTAGCTATAAGGTTATTAGGAAAATCACCATTATGTAAATATAAAGAGTATCTAAATGTATGATCTCCAATTGCATAAGCTTTAGGAATCCGATAAAAAGGGCCAGCTATGGCAGGAACGGTTCCGTATATTATATTTGCAAGTAATCCAGTACTTCGCATGAGAGTCAGATAGCAAGAGTCTTTATTTTTGCCAATTTCATATTCTGGTATTCCATAATTCATAATTGAAACTCCTTTTTTCTCCTTAATATTCGAAAAGTCCATCCAATTAATAACAGGTTTTATTCTATCATAATGTTCAAAATGTTTATTTATTTCCTTCCATGATTTTCCCACTTTTGGTTCAATATTTCGCTCAATAAATCCATATGGAATTTCTGATCTTATAGTAGGGTTTGATATAGGAATTGGAAAACAGGCTTGAATACGAATGTTTCTTATGTTATTGTAAAATATAGTAATAAAATCAATTCTTACATCACCAAAATTAGGAATTATGATATATTGAGTGATTTCGTTAATTGATTTAAATAAAATCTTACTTTTGCATTTTAATTTCCCATTTAATTTAACGACGGTTCTAACTGGTCCTTTTTCGACAACTTCTAGTTGAAAATCATACATATGATGGATTTTTCCAATTCTTCCAATATAATAGCCATCTCCTCTATCATTGTGGATTCTTAAACCTCCAATTGAATATTTTCCATTTGAATTAAGCTCAAATTTATCTTTTTTATTAATAATACTAATTAATTTTCTATCTTTAAAGTCCAATTTTAGAATAGTATTCTCAATAGTTTGAGTGTTGATTTCTTTTTGTTCCGATTTAGATGGTTCCTGATTTGAAGACTGGCTTTTCCTAATGGAATATAATGCATAACCGATTGGTGGAATATCTTTAGCCAAGAAAATGTAAGAATTTTCTTTCTCGTTGATTTTTTCTTTTTGATGAGGGATTTGTTTACCATTTTGATTCAATATAATAAATTCTTTTATTTTACTGGATAGGTCTATTCTTTCAATGCTTGTGCGTTCCCAAGACAGTGGATTGAAAATTAAGAGAGGTATATCTTCTTTTAAAATATTAGATGTATCTATATTTTTAATGAAATAACTTAATGCACTTTTAAATAGCCTTTTTAATTGTAATTCTGTAAGTTTTAATTGCTTCATTATATTATCATATGCTGCATCTATATGAACTCCGGTTATTCCATCATGGAAATCACAACAAAGAATTCGCTTTATTGCCTTAGTAATTTCCTCTTTAGGATAAGGAGTGTTATTTAATAGATTGGATAGTGTCAAAAATAGTTCTGTTAAATAAAATTGATTCTCTAAAAATCGTATTTGTTGCTTTAATTTAGGTCGATTACTAAACGTTCCTGGGAATAGATCTGGAGGTCCTAAAAATTCATAGTTTTCTACAATACCAAATTTCTTTCTTGATTTTTTTAGAGCAGAGTGAAATTCTGAGGGAATTGCGATAATTGCTTTATTTCCCTTATTTTTTTTGTTATAATAATCGACTGCATCAAGGATATTGGTACTCGGAGGAAGATTATCTGTTCCATTTAAAATCAGAATATTATCAGTAGTTGACCTAACAATTCTATTTTTAATTGAAAACTTTAGACCCCCCATATCCAATCCGAATATCGAAATTCCTAACCCGGTATTTGATAATCTACGAAAAATGTATTTAAATGGAGGAAAAATTTTTATTAAAAATTCATACATTCTGAAATTTTGTGGAATTATTTGTAAAGTTCCAGGAATTAGAAAGAATGGAAAAATAGGAGGCAAAATCGTCATTGCAAAAGGAGGAGGAATATATGTATAAGTTGAATACATCCAATGAGTAAGAATCTTTGACCCATCAAAACTTTTCCACCAAAATTCTTGTGGGAGCCTTCTATTTCTTGCTCCTCTAACAAAAATAAAAAATTCAAAACCAGCTTTTTTTAATATCTGCGGAAGTTGGGGTGTTTGACCAAATGAATCAATAAGATATGCAATCTTTGAATCGATTCCAAAATGTTTTTTAAAATACCTACAACCATATAAAAATTGCCTTACAAGGCTTTCCCCGTTAGGTAAGAGAGTATCCGGAGCTACAATATCTCCACCGATTAACTCAATTTTTCTTTCTTTCACCCTCTGTTGGAGTTCTTCCCACATTTCGGGATAATTTATGCGAAAATATTCACATGCCATCACTGAATCAATAATATATCGATATTCAGGCTTTTTTCGCATTATTAATAATGTTTCTTTTATAATTCTGGCTGTCTTTACGCCCATCGAATCTGGATCATCCGTCCATAAATAATCATAATGAAAATGTGGAGATAAAAATATTTTTTTTCCCATTTTTAAAAACCTTACTTTATTATATTCTTCTAATCATAATATACAATCATTTGAATTACACCTAAAATAGAGAGGCTCAAATCTATAAAAAAAACTGCTGTAAAAGATAAAGTAACCAAATTAATGATTACAATTATTGGAAAATAGATTGCGCAATAAAATAAAAATGGCTGGGAAATTATTCCACCCCAACCCCAGCGATCCTTCCTTAAAAACTCATAAATTGCCCAGAAACCCAAGATTGGCCAAAATAGGCTTATAAAATCCATAAATTCGGAATATGGAAAAAACTTAATTAATAACAATAAACAATTAGCAGAATAAATTCCACTTAAAATTAAGGTATATTTCTTAGATTCGCTCATAATAAATGATAAGTTTAAAAATATATTAATTTGTCTAAGGTTCATTCAATAAAATTAAAATAAATGTGAAATTAAAAAAACCAATTAGAAATAATAATTTTTGATTCAAATGGCTACCAACGAAAAAAGAGAGAAAAGAATCAAGGAAAAACTATTGGGAATAGAAGATTATACAGAAGTTCCTGTGAGAGCTGAGGATGTAGATTTTATGTCCATCGTGCATTTTAATGAATATTTAAATTATTTTGATTTTGGATTTGTGAGTATTACCTCTAAATTAAATTTTAATGTATTCGAATCTGTTAAAAATGGTATTGTATTTCCTGTGAAAAAAGTTGAAATTGAATATGCAAATTCTGCCATTTTTGGGATATTATAAAAGTTCATAGTCGTCTTTTAAAAATTGGTAATACTTCTATGACATTTAATCATGAATGTTATAGGAAATTAGATTATGTATTATTAACCAAAGGTATAATGGTGAGATTAATTATGGATATGAATACCAATAAATTGATTAAAATAACTGAATTTTTTAAAGATTTGATCTAATTTCATTTATTAACTTAAATCTGTTAAAATCAATAGTATTTAACGAAAAATTCTAATTAGAAAATAAATAAAGATAGTGTGGTTTGAAATTTATGTCCCCAAATGAAGAAAGAGAGAAAAAAATAATTGAAAAACTACTTGGAATTGAAGACTTTAAAGAAATTGAAGTGCGAGTGGATGATACCGACTTAATGCAAGTTGTTCATTCAAATAAATATCTCAATTATTTTGACGATGGTTTTATTAGTTTTACTCAAAGATTAGGGAAAGATTGTGGCACCTTACATAAAGAGGGTATTGTGTTCCCAGTGAGAAAGGTTGAAATTTAATATTTAAAATCAGCTACTTTTAGAGATAAAATTTTAATTCACACTCGAATTTTGAAAGTAGGGAATACTTCGATAACACTTACTATGGACTGTTATAAAAATACAAAATCAAATGATACACTTTTGGTTAAAGGTTCAATCGTGAGATTAATTATGGATATGAATACAAATAAATTGATTAAAATTACCGATTTTTTTAACGATATCATATGAATTTTAATATGAAATTCAAATATTGGCCAAGATTTCTTTTTAAAACTAATTTATAATAAATTTATTTCAAAAAATAATGTCAATTTTTGTGTAAAAATTTTAGTTTTATTTAAAAATATAGATATTGATGAAACAAAAAAGAACTATGATTTGATTTAATTGTCAGATAATAAGAAAATGAATTTTAATAGTGAAAAGTCTGATAAAAAAAGAAGTGTTGTAATTGCTAATCGAATGGAAGAGCATTGGTCGGGCAATGGTGGAAATGCTTCAGAGATGCATATGATTAATATCCATTTAAAGTCTAAAGGAAATGAAAATAAAAGCCTAATCATAAAATTGAAGGCAGACAAGATTTCTGATGAAATTTTAAATGATCTTCCATCTTTAGTGAGAAAATTTTTTTAGAATAATGACATCTCTTTTTTTTAATCTTTTTTAGAAAAATGATTTATTTTTGAGTTTTGAATGGTTATGCAAAAGTATATAAAGGATTTTATATATATGAATAGTGATTCATAAAAAAATAATTAATAAAAAAAGGAAGTGTATATAAAAAATGCCAGGTGGAGATGGAACTGGTCCTGGTGGTTTGGGACCAATGACTGGAAGATCTTTAGGTTATTGCGCTGGTTATTCAGCTCCAGGATTCACAATGGGTCCTGGTATGGGCATGGCTTGGGGGAGAGGTTTTGGTAGAGGCAGAGGTTATTGGGGTTATGGAAGAGGTATGGGACGAGGTAGAGGATATTGGGGCAGAGGTCGTTGGTTTGGACCAGTTGCTTACCCAGTACAGACTCCAGTATATACGGGTGCTGTAACGCCTTATCCAGCTGTGGAATTACCTCAATCAGAAGAGTTCTTAACACAAGAAAGGCAATTTCTTGAAGCAGAATTAGAATCGATGAAGGGAGCTTTAGAGGATATTAACAAACGACTTTCAGAACTTAAAAAAGACCAGTCATCAGATTAAAATTTTTTTTTATTTTTTTTATAAAAATTATTAAATAGTATTCAATTAAAAGTATTAATAAAGAAGAGGTTAAAATAATTATGGTTGAAAGAATAGTAGGAATACCGACTTTTGGAGAAGGTGGGCTTCAATCTGCTATTAATCCAAGATTTGGTAGATGTGAATCATTTACTTTTGTAAAGATTGTTAATAATGAAATATCATCTGTGTATGTTGTTAGTAATGCAGCTGCCGGAGCAATGGGCGGTGCTGGAATTCAAGCAGGACAAACTTTGGGAAATAATGGTGCAACAGAAGTTATTGTTGGACAATTGGGTCCAAATGCATTTCATGCGCTTAATTCATTAAATATAAAAATTTACCAAATACTACAGCAGAATTTAACGGTTAATGAAGCGATTAAATTACTTATTGAAGGAAAACTCACTCCTTTAAGTAATTCAAATGTTGGGGCACATTATGGGATGGGCGGTGGTGGTCGTGGAATGGGTGGCGGTCGTGGAATGGGTGGTGGCCGTGGAATGGGTGGAGGGCGTCAATTTTAATTGATTTTTCATTTTAGAATATAAAGCGTAATAAACGATATGAACACAAAGATTATTGCCGTTACTGGCGGAAAAGGAGGAACTGGTAAGACATTAATTGCTGTTAATTTTGCTGTAATGTTTAAAAATCTTAATAAGAAGGTTTTATTAATAGATTGTGATGTTGATAACCCCAATACTTATTTGTTATTAGGTGGTAAATTAGAAAATCCTAAAGAAGTACCTTTTTTTCTACCTGAATTTAATAACGATAAATGCACTAAATGTGGGTTATGTTCAAAAAATTGCATTGCTCATGCAATACTTCAAGTAAAGGATCAATATCCGATTCCAATGCTAACTTTATGTTCCGGATGCAAACTGTGTTATAAAATTTGCCCAGATAATGCGATAGAACCAAGTTCAAAGGTAATAGGATGGACTTATGAGACAAGAATAAGAAATTTAGATTTATGGGTTGGGGAATTAAAAGTAGGTGAAGCACGCTCAGCCGCAATTATTGAAAAATTAATAGAGAATATGGAAAGGGAACTTGAGACTAATCCAAATAAATATGATGTTATTATTTTAGATACAGCCCCAGGAGCTCATTGTGATGTTGAAAAAAGTCTTTCAAAAGCAGATTACGTAATTTGTGTTACAGAACCCACACCTTTTGGAGCATTTGATTTAAGACGAATTATGAAACTTATTAATCTATTGGGAAAAACGACTAAAACAATTATTAATCGATCTTCATTATTGGGAAATAAAGAGGTTTTTATGGAAAATTTAAGTGAGGATGGAATTAGTGTATTGGGAGATATACCATTAGATAAAGACATTGTTAATTCCTATGCAAAAGGAGTGCCAATAATGGACAATGATGCTAATTTTGATACTAACGGAAAGGGATACTTAGCATTCTTAGAAAATTTCAAAAATTTGCGCCAATGGATAAATTTTCATGGAGAAACGTGATAAAAATGAGTGAAGTACTTAAAATAGGAATTATAAGCGGAAAAGGGGGAGTTGGGAAGACATCTATTACTGCATCATTAGGATATTTGGCTAAAAATGATTCTGATATAAATGGCGTGATATTATTAGATTGCGACGTCGATGCACCCAATTTGGCTTTATTATTCAAACCAAAAGGAGATATTTCAGTAAAAGATTTATATACATGCTTTAAAGCTCAATTTCTGGAAGAGAAATGCGTTCATTGCAAGAAGTGTATAGATGAGAAATATTGTGAATTTAATGCTTTAAACTGGAATGATGAAAATCAGGTTCCTATTATCGATTATCTTTCATGTGAGGGATGTGGAGCGTGTGCATACTTATGCCCTGAGAAAGCATTCTCAATAGAAACTGTAAAAAGTGGAGCAATAAAATCTTACACAACAATAAATGATATACCCTTAATATACGGTGAAACCATTTTGGGTGCTACCA
>JAHLWE010000454.1 GCA_019058135.1 Promethearchaeota archaeon
GCAATATAAGGTATTATAATTGGAATATTAATTTATAAATATTCTCGAATATATATTATGGTTATTATCTCTATTTTTAGAGGTTTTTGTATGAAAATGGTTGGTGTTGCAATTGATGGGAGAGGTATAGAAACTTGGACTTATTTCTTGATTTTCACTGGAATTTTTGCTTTTTTTGCGGGAGGCAGTTGGCCAGCAATAATTTCTCTCTCAAACGATATTGTTCCGCATCCTCAGCGTTCGCAATTCTTTGGGTTATTAGGAATAATGATGAGCCTCTTTACTCAGTTTGGTTTCTTAGTTGCGTCATTTTTAGTACAATATGAATTTTGGAGATCCTTCTTTTGGGGGGTTGGAATATCAATCCTTGTTGCAGGTATTATTTTTTTATTTCAAATCGAAGAACCTAAAAGAGGAGCTCAACAACAAGAACTTAATGAAATTCTTAATGATGATTCTATTAAATATGATTTCCAAATTGATAGAAAAATAATGAAAAAAACGATGTTAAGTAGAACTAATGTAGTTGCACTTATTGAAGGTATATCAACAAACTTATTTCTTGGAAGCTTGGATCTCTTGATTTTACCTTATATTCAAACTCCACCTCATAATATTTCTCCATTTTTTACAGGACTTTTTTTGGTAATTTTTGGCTTAACAGGAGGATTAATAGGACAATTATTTCTTGCGAAATTATCGGATAAGTTAGCGATGAAAAAATCAATCAGAAGAATATACTTCGTTATTTTTTCGTTATCTCTTGGAATAACTACTTTTTCCTATTTATTTTTTCTAGATTTACCCCATTTTACTGTAGAACAAGGTAAAGATATTCCTTATATATTATCTTTACCAATAATTTGGATAATGGGATTATTATATTTTACATCTAATTCAATTTCTTCTTTATATCTCGTTAATCAAGCTCCAGTTTTACAAGAGATTAATTTACCAGAAGCTCAAGGAAAAATTGCATCATGGAACCAATTACTGGAATCTATTGGTTACGGTACAGGACCTTTACTCGTTGGAATATTATTATCGATTTCTGGACGGAATTACCAATTAGTTATATTGATAATTATTATATTTGTGATTCCCGGAATTGTATTATGGTTTTTATCCTTGAAATGGTATCCTAAGGATCGGGATATAATAAAAAGTATGCTTAAAGAAAGAGCTGAAATTTTGAAATCTCAAAAAAATTTAAAAAATTAGTAGAATAAAAATTTGTAAATCTCTTATTTATATAAGCTATTTCCTGAGATGTCTTGTGCTACAATCAAAGGACCAAATTGTTCTACCCTTAAAAACCATACAGCTTCGCTGGAACCTAAATCAAGCCATTCAACATGAATAACTTCCTTAATCATCCTTGATGCAACCGCTCCACAACCGCCAGGATAACTTAAATAAATTACTTTTAGATTTTTTTCATCTAAATTTTTCATTCCGCCTTTACCTATAAGAATATGAATATCTAAAAGTTTTATGATGTCATTTTCGACGGAATTCATACGCGCACTAGTAGTAGGACCTGCAGAGATAATTTTATACTTTTCATTGATTTTTTTTATGATTGGACCACAATGATATAATGCAGTATTTTTTATTTTATTAAATGAGTGTGGTAAAGGTTTCTTTTCATGAATATAGTTACTTATTCTTTTATGGGCTAAATCTCTTGCCATAATGATATAACCATTTAAATAAACTATATCACCAATTTTTAATGGCAGAAGATCCTCTACTTTAGTAGGTAAATTAATATTATGCCTCATAAATTAATTCACCCTCCTTGTTAATTTTAAAAGATGCAATTCGATGGCAATAGCACTGTACGATTACACCTACCGGAAATGATGCTGGATGCCTCATTGAAACCTCAATATGTACATCTATACACGTGACTTTTCCACCTAATCCCATTATGCCAATATTAAGCTCATTTAGGGTATTTTTAATTTTTAATTCTAATTCTGCTACATCTTGACGCTTATGTCGTACTCCTATAGGTCGCAATAATGCTTTTTTTGCTAATATCATCGAATTACTAGCATCACCACCTAATCCAATACCCAAAATAATTGGGGGACAGGGTTTTCCTCCAGCTTTCTGAATCAACTCTTTAATCATTAAAGGAAATCTCTCTAATCCATCAATAGGATCTAACATAAATAATTTTGATATATTTTCAGCACCTCCTCCTTTAGGTAAAATAATTATTTCTAAATCACTCGAATTTTCTATAATTTCTATGAAAATCGGTGGTGAATTTGCACCAATATTGGTCTCGGTATTTTTATTAGTTATTGGATCTACAGAATTACTCCTTAAAGGTATATCTTTCGTTACATCTTGAACAACTTCATCAATAATATTTCTAAAACTAGAGATAATAGGAAATTTATTTCCTAATTTAATATAAAAGTTTAAGATGCCAGTATCTTGACATAATGGGATTTCAGCTTTTTTACCATATTGGAAATTTTCTAAAATTAATCGGAGTTGAGTTTGACTTATTTCATTATCTTCCTCTTTATATAACTTCTTAAAAAAATAAAAAATACCCTCTGGAATAGTTGTGACCGCTTGTTTTATTGCTTTTCTAACTAAATCTGTTATTTTTTTTTCTAAAATTTCAATTTTATTATCCATAGGTATACCATTAATACGAAAAAATTTAATACTAGTTAAATCAAAATTTTAATTAAGCCGAAGCAATATAAATTATAGATAGATCGGGAGTTAATTTTGACTGAAAATAAGGAACATCTAATATTACGAGCTGGCTCACAACTTAAAGATAATATATTTAATTTAAGGAAGATTAATAAAATTATCTTAAATGAACTAAAAAGCGATACAACAATATACAGTGCATTTATCTCGGATATTTCAGATAAGTGGAAAGAATTTCAAAAGAAAAATGAACAAAGAAAAATAAAATATCGTTATACAATATTTTTTCATAGAAATTTTGATTACTTTTTTAGGCAATCTATAGATAATCTCTTTGGATTTAATTCAAAAAACCTGAAATTAATATCAAAAGAGAATGTTACGGATAATGATTTATATTTTGAATATAAATTTTATTTTTCGGAAGATGAGATGAATTTAATTACCAAATTTAAAGAACTCGTTTCTCATCCATTAGAGTACGATAGAATAATTCCCTTTATATTTAAGGTTCTTATTACGATTTTAGGGATGATTATAAGAAAAACGATAAATAAAAAAATTTGGATCTCTCAGAACGGTGCCCGGCTGAAAAAAAAAGGTAAAAAATCTTATCTTCATCTCTTAATTACAATTAGACGTAGTCCTGATGAAATTATGGACGGATATCTTGCTTTTATTTTATATAATTTTGCGATAAGACATTCAGAGATTCCTAATTCATATAAAAAAACACTAATGGAGAGGAAAAATCTTTTAACTAAGATTGCTCTAAAAAATTATCCTATAGCCAAATATCAATTAGTAGATATAATTTTTACTTTTTTTAAGAAATGCACACTGCTCGAAAATGTTTCACCTTTCTTAGATTTCCTCAATTTTGTTTGTTCCCGTGTTGAAGATAGCATCTTTGATACAATTGAAATAATTAAAGAGGATTTTCTTTCAAATTTAGATTATCCACCAGAGGTAAATGAATCATTAATACGGATTTTTAATTTTATTAATAAATATTCTACATTATTTAGTACTTTTCAAGCGAATAAC
>JAHLWE010000455.1 GCA_019058135.1 Promethearchaeota archaeon
ATGAGGCTGTTGCCCTGTCATTCCGATCCATCCATTATCTAATATTAGCACTAAAATTGGTGCTTTGTTATAGATTCCATTTAAAAGCGCAGGTATTCCAGAATGAAAAAAAGTTCCATCTCCTATAATCGCAATGTTTAAACTTCCGTTTGTTTGAGCAACTCCTTGAGCTAAGGCTATACTTGATCCCATACAATATTTAACATTAGCAAAAGATATAGGAGGGAACGCCAAAAGTGTATAACAACCTATATCTTGGTAAAAATAGATTTCCTTTCCTGTTTTTGATTTGATTTTTGTGATAGCTTTCTGTAGTGCATATCCAGTTGTTCTATGGGGACATCCTGGGCATAATATAGGTTTCCTCCCCAATATTTTATATTTTTTCCCTTCTATTTGGTTTAGATCTATTTTTGGTGCTATATGGGTTATTTTAATTAACGCAAGAGAAATTTTTGTAGGATTTAATTCTCCAACAAAAGGTAATAATGAAGTTTCTTTACTATATGAAAAAGGATCCTTCCCATAAATTTTTAAATTTAATCCATTCTTTTGAGCAATCGCCATAACCTGCGTTTCAAGATAAGGATCATTTTCTTCTACAACAAATATTTGCTTGAATCTTTTAAGGAACGATGCAATTAATTTCTCAGGAAGTGGATTTATGAAGCCAATTTTAAGAATTGGTGCTTTTAAATCAAGAAAATATAGCGCTTCATGCACATAACTGTATGATACACCACAAGTTATGATTCCTAACTCATATTTATTTTTCACATCCTCGTTTTCAATTCTATTCAATGAACTACTCTCTGACATTTCCAATGCTCGATTCATCCTACTGTATATCTGATCTTCCTTTAACTCTAAAAAATAAAGCCTTGAAGCAACATTAACTTCCTTTGATAAATCAAAATCGCCCTTAATCTCTGAGCGCTTTATTTCTCCAATAATCACATTACTTCTGGCATGAGAAACCATCGTGACAGTCCTTAATACAACTGGAAGTTTCAGTTCTCTTGAAATTTGAAATGCACTTTTTGTAAATTCTAAACATTCCTGAGGATTGCTCGGTTCTAATGCTGGTACTTTAAAAAGTTTTAAATAATACCTTGAATCCATTTCCACAGCACTCGAATGCTGTTGAGGGTCATCAGCAACCAAAATAACTAACGCGGAGTTTGAATTTTTTGGACGAGTTGTAGCAAGAGCATATAAAGGATCTGAAGCAACATTTAATCCCACATTTTTCATGCCCACCATAACAGTGGCACCTCTTGCATATGCGGCACCGGCGACTTCTATAGCTACCTTCTCATTAATACTTGACTCCACCCATTTCATGCCTACCTCCCTGAAAATTTCCGTAAAAATTTCTCCAACTTCAGAGCTGGGTGTGCCCGGATAAAACGTGTAAACATCTAAACCACTTTCTAAACCACCACGAACTATCGCCTCGTTTCCTAAAAAGAACCTCTCTACTCCCGGTTTGCCCTTAACTATTTTATTATAAATCGTGGCCATATTATTTTAAATTCCTACTCTCTTGAATATTTAATCCATACTTTAAAAAAAAATTCCCGATAATTAGATATTAAACTTTACATTTCCTTTGAACTAAAGAAGAAATTGAGAACACGGTAAAGAATATGATCAAAGATATCGCTCAAGGAGGTGGAATTATCTTATCCGCATCCCATTCACACCCTAAAGTTGATCCTTTCCAATTTAAAAACCATTTTTATTTCCTCAAAATGTATTTAATGATTTAATGGTAAATCTTACTTTTCTTATTGAAAAGGGGAAGGATTTAAAAAGCATAATTTTCTTAAAACTGAAAAAAATTAATGAATTTCGGAATTTAAAGATGTTATTTTTTTATACTGTTCCTCAGGTAGGTTATCCTTAACAATTTCAAAAAGTTCTAACAGGATATGATCTGGACCTTCAACCATAACATACTTCCACACCACATAGCTTTTAATTTGATTTCTAAATTTATATCCTTTACTTTTCATATGTGCTACAAGAGTCTCAAGATCATCTGTCTCTATCCCTATATGATGTACTATTCCACGTGCCTTATCTTTAGGTGGCTGATCATAGAAATTAAGTTTCGCAGAGCCAATAGATATCATAGCATTCCGAGCTCCTGCCATCTCCAAATCAAATAGTACTTCTGCACCAAACATCTCATGATAAAATTTAATACTTTCATCGATATTAGAAGCAAATAGGTGTGCATGATGTAAATTTGTTATCATTTCTTATCCCAATCAATTAACGATTAAAATTCTCAATTTTAAAATTAAGTAAATGAAATAAATAATTGACTATTCTAATATTATTATCAATATTATAAATAATCAGAAACTATTTTTATCTGAAAGTGCAGTAAATTTTTTTATATTATTGAAAAAAATAAGATTGAGCCATTTTGCCTGAATATGAAGTTAAGATAAAATTCCATATTTTTCCATATAGAAAATTCAACATTATCGCTACTGATG
>JAHLWE010000004.1 GCA_019058135.1 Promethearchaeota archaeon
CATCTTGCTTGAATGGGAGATCAGCAATGATCGTTTCCATCATTTTGTCTACCAGAGGATTTGCAGCAATCATTTTTTCTCTTGATACTCCCGGTTCTCCATGGAGTCCCATACCTATTTCTATCTCATCGTCGGGAAGTTCAAATGTAGGTTCTCCAGTCTCGGGGATAGAACCCGCAGCAACTGAAACTCCCATGGAACGAGTATTATCACGACTTTTAGTGGTAACCTGGAAAACTTCTTCAAGATTATCTTTTTCTACTGATACTGCACCTGCGATCTTGATTACAAAAAGATCTCCGGCTATACCTCTTCGGTCTTTTATTTTATCAAGCGGGGCTGAAGCTACGTCATCCCAAACACGTACAGTTTTTACATCTATACCGTTATCTTGTGCTGTCTCTGCTGCAATATCAAAATTGAGATTATCGCCAGCGTAGTTTCCATAAAGATATAAAACACCTTTTCCCTTATTTAGTACCTTAGTGACTTCAAATATTACATTTGGTGTAGGAGCTGCAAAAATATGTCCGCAAGCCGCACCATCGGCCATATTTTCTCCAATAAATCCGGGAAAGAGAGGTTCATGACCACTTCCTCCGCCAATTAAAAGACCTACCTTACCTTCCGATAATTGTGTCTTAACTAGAGCACTGATCCCTTCCAGCTTCTTTATTTTTCCGTGAGAGGCTTTGACTAGTCCCTCAAGGAGTTCTGGTACAACATTTCTTGGATTATTAATTATTTTTTTAGCCTTTTTCATCGCTAAAGCATCTATTTTTTTCTCTTTAAATTAGCGAAAGTATATTTTTTAATTTATTTACTTTTAAATTTTAATGTTTGATATTATTAAAAAATAACTTTAGTAAAAAAAGGTTAAACTTTAGATTTAAATATTATAAAATTGATTTTTTCATATGAAAATTTTTGTAATTATTTTTGATACATTAAGAAAGGATCATACTGGTGAAACATATGGCAACAATTGGATAAAAACCCCTAATTTCGATGCCTTTGCTAAAGATTCCATTGTATTTGATAAAGCCTATCCTGAATCATTACCCACTATTCCTGTGCGTCGGGCTATTCATACGGGGATTCGCACTTTTCCCTTTAACCATAAAAAACCAAAACTTCGATCAGACGACTTTGTTGAAGCTCCTGGCTGGACTCCAATTCCACCTCATCAAACACAAATAGGAGAATATATGAAAAAAAATGCATACATAACTTTCTTTATTACCAGTACATATCATCAGTTTAAACCAAATATGAATTTTCACCTGGGCTTTGACGAGTGGCATTTGATACGAGGGCATGAATATGATAAATACAGGGCAAGAATGGCGGGAAAACGAAAAGAGAATAATCGATTTATTAGAAAGCATATTGTTGCTAAAACTGAAGAAAATAAAGGGGCTATATATTCCCACAAATTACTTTTAAAGAAGTATTTTGCGAATGTTCAAGAACGAAAAACGGAGGAGGATTATTTTCCTGCATTAACTTTTAAGAAAGCTTTAGAGTCTGTTGAGAATCATAAGAAATTTAGTGACCTGTTTTTTATCATCGATGAATTTGATCCACATGAACCGTGGGACCCGCCCAAGAAATATTTAGATCTTTATATTGATAAAAATTATACCGGAAATAAAATCATTCAACCAATTTACGGAGAAAGCTTGAAATGTTTTTCCGAAGATGAATTAAAATGTATAAGAGCGTGCTATGCTGGAGAGGTTTCCTTATGTGACAATTGGTTTGGGTATTTTATTGATAACTTAAAAAAGATGGAATTATATGAAGATTCATTGATAATTCTTATCAGTGACCATGGACACAGCTTAGGAGAGCATGGTGCTATAGGTAAAATCCCAACATTTATGTACCCTGAACTAGTAGATATACCCTTTATAATTAAACCACCTGGCGGAATAAATGGTCCTAAGAGAATTAAAAGTTCTTATGTTTATGTTCATGATATACTGCCAACACTTTTCGGATTTATTGGAGAAGAAAAACTAAGTGCATTCGATGGAATGGATCTTTCAATATTTGTAGAAGGAGAAGATCGATTATTAGAAAAACGTGATTATATTACTTGTGGAATGAGTTATTGGACTTTATTTAAGGACGATCATTATGCCCTAATTACAGCCAACGATAAATCTTGGCAAAAATTATTTGACCTCTCAAAAGATCCGGAATGGAATGAAAACATTGCAGAAAATAATCCGGATATTTGCAATGAAGTATTTAAAAAGATTGAAAGAGATGCTAAAGGTGACCTACTTTTAGATTTTAAATCAACGCGTTTTGAAAATATTGAGGATTGGTATCATAATACCTATTTATTGTAGAAATATGCTTGACAACCTTAATAGATACAAATATCTCTTATTAAATACACGTAATTTTAAAATGTAAATATTATTTTAGAAAAAAAGTTATTATAGATTTTATTAACACTATTATAAATATTAAAAAAAAAGATTTTTTTATGAAATAGCTTCTTCAATTTTATCTGTAATATTTTCCACTTTTTTAGTGTTTTCCTTTTTTAAGTCCTTTGCTAGAATAATTGGTATAATCGTAAAAAGTATTATTACTGCTGCGACTATAAAAATAATTGGTGTGGGAATAGTCCCAGGTACGCCATTAATGATAGTGGGTATTCCATATTCCGTAGCAAGCCAACCGCCAATAGCTGGACCTATAACCATAGGAATTGTTCCTTCAAAAAGATTACGATATCCACTAAACTGACCACGACTTTCCTCAGGATAGAGATCTTTAATCCAAGTTTTTGAAGCAACCATCCACGATGTCATAAATAATACCCACAATATTCCTGTAATCAACAATAGGAAAATGTCTTCAAAGAGCGCAAATAAAAATAGAAACAGACTGATAAGGAAAACAGACAGTAAACCCATTTTCTTTCTTCCAATTTTATCGGTAAGAATTCCAAGAGGATAAGCTGCAATTACAGAGACTAGCAATGCAATAAATATTAGAATTGAGGCAGTTATCATTGATAACTCAATATAATGTTGTAAATAAATTATTATGAAAGGAAAAAATACATTAAATCCAATACCCCAAACAGCAGCTGCAGTTAGAACCAAAAAAAAGTTTTTATATCCTTTTAAATTCTCTTTTCTAAAAGTCTTTTTAAGCTGAGTATAAACACTTATATTTAATGGTCTTAAATTTTTTGGTTCTTTCACTAGAAACGAACCAATTATTCCAAAAATACCAACAAGAGCTCCAACTAAAAAGAATAAAACGAAATAGCCAAACATTTCGATAATGAATCCAGATATGCCGTAGACTATTACAATTGAAATTAGTGTCATCATTTGAACAATACTTTGAGCTTTACCTCTGTTTTCCAAAGTTGTTATATCTGTAACGTAAGCATTAAACCCAGCATTATACGCCGTAGCTCCAAAAAAAGTCATTATTGAATCAAATAAAATAGCAATTAAAACAGCTAAAATGACCGGCGTAAAAAGCCCTGCAAATGGAAAGATAGCAGTTGTAATAGTCCAAAAGATAAATCCAATCAAAAGGAAGGATTTTCTTTTTCCCCTCACATCACTTAACGTTCCCATAAATATAGTTGTCAAAGTTCCCACAGTTGTGGTTATTGCTACCATTAAGGCAATATATAAAGGAACAGGAGCTATCGCATTGTATAAAAAGACATTATAATACTGATTCTCAACAGCCCAAGCTAACTCCCCAGCCAAAGATATAAAAGCTATATTTATGAAATCTACACGAGAAAGTCTTCTGCTCATTTTTAATCATTTTTTTGATTATATTTTTATACTTTTCTTTGCTTAATTTAAATTTATTCTAACTTATTATTACACTTTTTCATATATATATATAAATGCTTTAAAATAATTAGAGAATGGAAAGATTCTTTTAGATCACGGTATTATTAACTATAAACTTTTCTAATACTGTATTTTTGATGGAATTAAATTCTTTCTACGTTATTTAAATAATATGGTGCGGCATATATTTACTAAATTCCAAATTTATTAAAGATATGAATTGATAATAATTTTTGTTGATACAAATTTTAATATAATTCTAATATGGGGGTTTTAAAAATTAAACTTGAAATTGAATTACCTGAAAAAAAATTTAAAAATTTAAAAATAATTTTTGAGATGTTCAATCAAGACTTAACTGAATCGTTAGAAAAAATAGCGATAAATTTCATTAAAAGTTCTCTTAAAGAAATTGAATTTATGCTTTAGGTTATTCAAACAATCTTTTTAAAAATTTGTATAGGAAAACTTGATAAATCATATCTAGAAAAGGGAAAAGAAAAATCATCTGGCTCCAAGTTTTCTATTATAATCATTATCTTTCAAATTAATTTCCGGGGTGTCTTTTACCGAAAAATGAGAATTATGAATTAGTGCAAGAACTTTTCACTATACTCGGTATAAGGATTGAATCAGAATAAGAAGAAATAAAAGAGGTTGAGGTAATAGAGATTAGGAATGGATGAGAAATAATGTTTTTTTGAAGATTTTTTATGTTATTTTTACTGTTTCTTTGCAATGTTCAAATTTCATTTCAATTTTAATAAGATCTAACCAGAAAGTATCTTCATAAACCATAATTTCTTTTAATTCTTTTATTAATTTTAAGATATTGTTTAACTTTTTAATCACTTCATTCATTTTGTAATTTCCTCTATTTTTAAAAGGTGACTCCTATCACAAATCAAGGGCTAAAAGAAGAAAGTCGATTTATATAAAGTAAATTTTTTTTATAGCACATCTAAGAGCTAAAAATTCCAATGTAGTAGGAGTCATAGTTTTTATTTCTCTAACTATTTAAATTATATTTCTTCCTTTAATTGCTTTCCAACATTTTTACAATAATCTTTAACTTCAGAAAGGGCAACCGAAACAATTGCATGCCCCCTATGTTTTCCTTCAAATAATTTAATTAATTTTTGATTATTTGGATCATTTGGATTAATAATCACATATTCTTTACAACGAAGAATACATGCTCGCACCCTAACGAATGACATATCAATCATTAACCTCCTTTTTTACAGCTAAATCCCTGTATTATTCTGAAAATGATACAAATAAAAATACCTGATCCTAATTTAACCATTATTCCCTTGTATTTTTCATATTTCTTATCTGAAATAAATAATTTCTGATACGACATAACCCTATCCTTTCTCTGCGATGTTGTTATTATATCTTAATTTTATTTCGAGATATAAAGGTTTATTCTAAAACATTTTTAAAATTATTGGTATTGTAAATTTTAATGGAGATTTTAATTAATTCATTAAAGGAAAATAAGAATCAAATTATTTCTATTAAATAATATATTAATTAAAAAAGCAATATTAATATCGTAAAAAAACTCCAGATGATCAGATAAGATAAGATTATTTTTATTCAAAAAAGAGAAATAAAATCAAATGAAAGAGAAAAATAGTGTAGAGCAATTAAAAAGAGAACTAGTTGAGGAAATAGAACACTATATTAAGGAAATGAGGAAAATTTGCCCTATATGTAGAACAAACATCCCCATTAACTCTCTCTTTTGTCCATATTGCGGAAATAAATTATAATTTTTAATTTTTTTATTAAATACTCTACACTATATTAAACGTCTTGATTTTGATAATTTTCTTTTTAATATAGAAATTTCAAACAATGATATCTAATATTTAATTTACGATATTACAGAAAGAAACGATTTGTTTTTCTAAATTTAAAAAAGATTTACTTAATCGCTGGTTATTGGAACTCTCAAATACACTGGACAAAATTTATATTATAAAGTTTCAATTCCATATATATATGTATTTTAATAATTAAAAAGAGTGAGTTATATGTTTAGAGACCCTAATTTATACAATAAATTACGAGATAATTTTGAAAAGGATTTTAATTTTGCTCAACAGAAAACTTTTTTGGACTTAAAAAAGGACAACTTTTTAATGAAAGATATTTCCATTCAATATTTATAAAATCTTTGAATGAGATTGATCCTTCCATTAAATTAATTATTCCTGAAATACCTTATCATAAAAAAAAAATTAAAAGAATGGATATTTTTATTCCAGCTAATAATAATATTGAGGTTAAGTATTTTAGAGAAGCACCTGGGGGTGGAGGTCAGACTGAAGAGAGAGGTCGTTTTTATGCTGATTTTTTTAAACTTGCACTATTATCTAAAGAAAATTCAAATTTTTTCCTATTTTTTATATTTGATCAGAAACGATGGGATTTTTTCTCGAAAAATATTTTTCGTGGAGAATTTAATCACCGTCAACGCTTAATTATGGAAAATGGAAATGTAATTAACAATTTCGTTCTCACTCATGACTTACTATATCATGAAAAGAAGGTTGAATTCCCAAGAATGCTCTCTCATGACGTCTAATGGAATTTGATACAATGTTTCTAATTCGTTCTCTGAACCTAAATATAAGAATCATTGTAAGAAAATTGGAGGGAGATGATAATCAAATTGCAAATTGTGAAGATTAATTCAAATAAATTACAAGAATAATGTTCTTTAAAAAATAATAATTTATTGATGTCAATGGAGTTAAGATATAATAATAAAAAAACTAAAATGTGTAAAGAATTTAAAGTATTTGAGGGATCTTTTGATAAAGAACAAGCAGTTTTTGGAGGACTTTTTACGTTTTAGCTTTACTATACGCTAGCAAATATAAAAGCAACGAATTCGAAAAATATCCCAATTTTCAACAATATACTTATTGTTTTAAAATATCTTCTTTCTAAATTACTTATCAAGGTTAGAATTAAAGCAAAACCTATAACAATTGATCCAAAAATCATGGGAAAAAGAAATAGCATAGAATTAATAATATTAGTGAAGATTGGAAGAATAAAAAAGAGTATAGCTAAAATTTGAAAGAATAATAATATTTTTAAAGATTTTTCAATGCCAATAGTTTTTAATAATGTTTTAAAATCTTTGTTTTTATCACTTTCGATATCTTTACATCCTTTTACAATCTCTCGAGATAATTGCAAAAAAGAAGAAGCCAAAAAGAAAAAATAGATGTATAATGGTATTATTAAAATGTTTAAAGCAGATCCATAAATTATTCCTATTGAAAAAGATAGACTTATTATAATGTTTTCAATAAGCCCACTTTTTTCTCCCCGAGAAGCGTATAAACCTAAAAAAAGCCAAAGAAGACCAATAAAAACAACAATTTAAAAATTTCTAAGACACAGTTATTAAGCAAAATTTATTAGGTATATAATCAATATTAATGATATTATTCTTAACTTTTAAGTATAAAACGAAAGATCTAAAAAATCTAATTAAAAATTGAAATGAAAATGATGCATATGAAAAAATACATTCAACTAATTATTCTCGTCGGAATATTGGTGCTTATGCCGATAATTATTTCAGTAACAACTCTCATTCCACTCGACACAGGGATGAGTAAAGATGGGGACATAAATGACGATCTTAGCGATTATGCAAATCCTTCATCATACTATATTTCTAATTTGAATTTTACCGAGCGGAAAGACTTATATCTCGACTCTGCAAACAAAAATAGTGGGTTAGATGCTCAATGTGCTAAAGTCTATTTAAATGAGACAAACTTTAATGAAGTAGAAATTAATGAATCTATAGATAAGATTAATGAAAGGAAAGATACATCCGATTTCGATATGAATAGCTTACTTCGGATGATGTATTTGGATAAAGGAAAGTATAATATTCCAACAAATCTGAATACCAGCATTAGAGAATCTATTTTAAATTTTAAATATTGGTTTACAGAGCCAGGTCCTGATGAGATGATCTTTTGGACAGAAAACCATATGATACTCTTTCATACGGCTGAATTGTTAGCGGGACAATTATTTCCAGACTCAAATTTTCCAAATTCCAATATGACCGGAATTGAACATGTTGGGCATGCACATCCCTTAATAAATCGCTGGTTAGATTGGAGGGCAGAATTAGGATTTGCAGAATGGCATTCAAATATTTATTATTGCTTAGACCTAACCGCATTACTAAATTTAGTAGATTTTGCAGAAAATGATACTATAGCAACGAAAGCGGAAATGATTGTTGATTTAATTGGCTTTGATTTGGCTAATAATTATTATAAAGGAGTGTATGCCACCGCACACGGAAGAACAGAAGATGAAAAACAAGTTGGGACCGCAATAACAGACTTACCGGAAGAGGAATCAACAGCAGAACCTGCATGGTTAATGTTAGGAATTGGATCTGAAGAAATCATTAGCGGAGGGAATAGTGCAGCAGTTTTTATATCTACAGGAAATTATTCAACCCCTAAAATTTTGGAAGATATAGCAAATGCGACTGCCAATGCAGATGAATATATTCATAAATCAAGAAATAACATAGATATCTCTCAGGGTCCTGATTATGGATTTGGATATGAAACGCAATCAGATCTGATGTTTTGGTGGCCGATGTCCGCACCCGCAGGCCCTAATATTTTGGAATCTTCTTTAGATTTAATGAATACCTATAATTTAGCCCCTAAATTAATATTCAATGATGAAGCGTTTGTAGACTTATTTGAAATCGGCTCCACCATATATGGAAGTTCCTTAAACGATCTTAGTGCACGTATAAAGGATATCACGCAAGGTGTAGCTCTCGAAACAGCAAATACCTATACCTATAAGACACCATACTATCAACTCTCTGGCGTACAAGATCATCAAAAAGGAATGAATGGGCTACAAGAGCTAATTTGGCAAGCATGTTTGGATAAGAACGCTACTGTATTCACCAGTTCTCCCAGTGGTCTAAGTGCTAGTAAACAGCAATTTACAAGTGGCTGGAAACCTCGAGCTACACTCCATAAGAATGTGGGAATTATTCAATACGATCGCCGAGCACAATCTCTATTCTTAGAATTAGTTTTAGAACTACTGCTTGCTGAACCATCTTATACACACGCGTATTTCCCACGTTGGGCATTTAATGAATGGAATCAAACTGGCAAGTGGGTGTTTGGACGTAGAAATGACAGCTATATAGCACTCTATTCTTATAATTCAGTAGAATGGAAAAGTAATTACGAGTTAAGAGCAGAAGGAAAAAAGAACACATGGATAGTAGAGCTTGGAAGTAATAATGACGCTCAATTCAGTTCTTATGAAGATTTTATGAATCAAATTTTAAATGCTAAAATAGAAATCACCGAAAGATCAATAGGCTATGATATTATTTATGATTCACCTTCCCAAGGTAAAATTAAAGTGGGATGGGATGGACCAATGTATGCTAACAATCAAAAAGTAGATCTTGGTCCATATGAACGGTTTGAAAATCCTTTTTGCAACCAAACGTTTGGTACTATGAAAACAGTAATAGAATATAATGGACAGAGGTTAACACTTGATTTTGTGAATGCCAATAAAACAACTGAAGTAATATTAACACAAGGTGAGAAAATATGAAGATAAAAACGTTTGTTGGAAAATATCAATTAATAAATTGGTTTAAAGGAACAATTTTTCTGATTATTGGTGTACTAAACAGTAGATTTGATGTAGGATATAATTGGTTCATTGATAATCTCATTCTCGGTCCTACTCTTTATTTTCTTTTGATTGTTTCAGGCATATTGCTTGTGTTGTTTTTAAAATCACCGCAAGAGAGTACCGAGAGAAAACTTAATAAGAATAAAGTTATAAAGATCATATCAATAGTCATATTTTTAGTTGCGTATGGAATTTCAGCGGTTTATGTATTCTATTTTGATCGGAATATATTTATATTAATAATTCTGGGAATAATCGGCGTGTTCTGGGGATTCTCTTTTCTATATGGAAATCAATGGGAAGAGAAAAGCATTTTGATTAATGTCATCATCGGCTTTTTAGTTTCTTTTGGATTAATCTACGGTGCGATATTAAATAATGTTTCAGTCCCGATATATGTGTACTTCTTTTTTATGGGAGTTTTCACTCTTCAGTTTTCGAAGGATATATTAAAAAGTTGTAAGAAGACTGCAGAAAAAAGAACTAATACTGAAGAATATAAACTTTTTGCAGAAATTGTTACTATTAAAAAAGCTCAGCATATTGTATTATTACTACAATTTCTAACAATTCTGTTCTTAGTAATTCCATTTATTACAGGAATCTATAACTCTTTTCTCTATCTAATCCCAATGATAATCGGAGCAATACTAATCGGCATTGCAGCTATTTTTAACTACTTATATAACTTTGAAGAGGAATATAAAGGGAGAGTATTTATTCTACTGAGAAGTGGAATGCTCTGTATAATCATAGCATATTTCTTTGCGAGTATATAAATTCAAATAAATATTTTTTAGGGTAATTTTCGGTTTATTTTTTTTTAAACGATTTATAAAGGTCTTCCATTAGCGCTTTTCCTATGTTATCTAAAAAGTGGCGATGGCAGTATTGAAACGGGATATGGCTATAATACTTGCGCGTGGCACCAATAAGCTCGCGCTCGCCATCACCCACCATGTAATCGTGTTCTCCAAATTTTTGAAACATGGCTTCCATGAAATCGTGAATGATGTCGGCATCGTGCTTGTCAAGAAGCGCCGACCCTAAAACAGTCCCGCTAAAGAACTCTCGAATCACAAATAGAGTCTTGCTCTTATTTGAGCTAAGACAGTCAATTGAATACACCCGAACAGGTAATCCGTCCAACCCGCTCTTAATCTTTTCCTCGTTCCCCATGATGAGAGCCTCTCCTAATGCCAAGGCTATTCGTTTATAATTGTTTACGCTCGGTTGGCTGATGGTAATTCCGTGCTCTTCTAACAAGTATTTGAC
>JAHLWE010000456.1 GCA_019058135.1 Promethearchaeota archaeon
CATCAGGTTTATCTGGAGTAAAGATATTAACATTCTCATATTCATTATTAACAAAAGGCGCCCCAGAATAAATTAAAGCTGTGCCCGGTTTTAAAGCGATATTTTGATCTAAGATATATCTCGCTTTACTATACTTGTTAGAAACTAGTACTTCTTGGGGCGACTTTATTCCGAGTGATTCAATATCAATAGGATTTAAGAATATTTTACTGAAGTTTTTCTTGTAGCCTTCATGAATTTCACCGAATTGGGAGTGTATAAAATATTTATGAGACGGCGAGAGTAAATAAAATTCATTCTTATTTCGCCGTAGCAAAACATCTAATTTTTGGTCAAATAAACTAATATGGGAGCTGTGGATTTGAATTTTACCATTAGAGGTTGGAAAGTTTAAATCGTTAAAAGGGATATCATTAGTTCCGAACGGAATGTGATACCCATTGTCTCTTAGATTTTGTTGAATCGCCTCTGGTAGTAATCCAACACATTGTTCAACTATTTCTTCTTGACTTTCTTGAAGAAAATTATCATCAGTCCATCCAATTCTTTTAGCTAATAATTGAAAAAACTCATAATTCGATAAGCAATCCGAATATGGACAAGGACCTCCTTGATTTATAGATATCCCGGGTATAAAATAAGACGTGATTAAATCATCGCATTCGAGGTCAAATTTTGCGGGGATAACAATATCTGCAAATTTTGTCGTCTCGTTTAAAAACATGTCTAATACAACTAAATACAAATCATCCCGGGATAATGATTTTCTAAGAATGTTCTGATTAGGGAGAGAACTAGCTGGATTAAAATTATAGATAAATAACATTTTGAAATTATTTGAGCTTAAGGAAGTTCCGAGATTTACAAGAGGAATAGTATCATATGGCGTGCATGTTTTTGGTATAGTAATATAATCAATAAGTGGATTCAGAAATTCTTTATTAAAGTCACTCTGAGAAAATAAAAAGCCTGTTCCTGGTTTGCCAAAATTCCCAAGAAGGATTTGAATTAGCGCTATTGTATTTAGAAGTTTTCCACCATAAAAATACTTCTGGGGTCCAAATCCTACGATAAAAAGAGTTTTATGGTTATATTTAAGGAGTAGATTTATGAATTCTTGTAGAGTTTTACGATCTAAGCCTGTTTGACGATATATTTTATTTTCATCTATTTTTTCAACTTCTGTAAAAAGGTTCTTGTAGTTGTCAACATGTTGATTGATAAAATCTTTATCGTATTTTTCAGATGTTATAATTTTATTCAAAATTAATTTGACAATCAGATGGTCGGTACCAGGGAAAGGTTGTACAAACATATTAGCATTTTCTACTAATTGAGTCTTAATCGGATTCACTACAACAACAAGTGAGCCATTTTTAATTGCTTTTTTAACCAAGAAGTAGGCGTGATTATTTCGATCGGATAGATTACTTCCCCACACGACAATTAAGCGATTATTGGGATTAACTATTTGGAAAGTATTTGTAGTAGAATATGTACCAAACAATTCTTCTAAAGCCGAACATCCTCCTTCATTACATATGCCTTTATTTGTAATTGTAGCACCAAGATTACCGAAGAATCTAATAGGAGCATATTTTGAGATTAAACCGTTGTTCCCTGCATAGTAAGCTGCAGCGATAGATGAGGGGTTAAATTCATTCTTGACTTGTAGTAATTTTTCAGCAATAAAATTTAATGCATTTTCAAGAATAGTCGATTTAAAGGAATTACTACCTTTAGGACCCGTCCGAATTAATGCAGTTTTTATTCTTTGAGGATGGTACAGTAATCTTTCTCTCTGATTTAATTTCGCGCATAAGAATCCATTGGTGAAAGGATGGTCTTTTAAAGGTTTAGCAATTAGGAATTTCCTCTCAGGAGCTTGGTCGTTCCATTCTCCCATAAATACACATGAACCGTAGCAATCTTTGGAGCAAGTTCCATATCTTATTATAGGCTCAATCTTTTTTCCCAATCTTCTAAACTCCAAAATTAAATGAAATTTTTATTTTTCAGCCAAATCGTGAAGAACTAACCCAGACAGAAGCTTAGGATCAAACCACGTAGATTTCGGTGGCATCACGCCCCCTGCATCAGAAATAACCTCCAAGTCCCTTATATCGACGGGATATAGGTTGAAAAATATATCATTTCCTTTTTCTGACATATATTTTTCCAGGCTGTTTGGATCTTGAATACCTCCTACAAAAAAGATGTTTTCGTCGGCTTGAATGTCGTAAATTCCTAGAACAGGGCCTAAAACTTTATCTTGAAGTATAGCAACATCTAAGCTATCTCGTTTTGAGCTAAACTTTTTTTCTTTTACTATCAAATTGTACCATTTTCCTTTGATACACATAGCGAGTTGATGTTTTTTTTTCGGATTAAAGGCTTTTTTAACTTGTTTAACCTTATAAATTTCTTCCATTCTTTTTAAAAATTTGTCTACATTATCTGACAACCTTTTTATGACCCGATTGTAAGGTAAAATCAAAATTTGATCGTCTGAAGCAACGTAAGACAATAAATATTGCCACGGAGCATTGGATTTATCAGTTTCAGTAGCTTTTTTCAACTGAATTTTTCGGTATTCAGCAGCGCTCGCTGCGCGGTGATGTCCGTCTGCTATGTAGACTTTCTTATCTTTAAAGAGATTTGATAATTGATTAATAATATTCGGGTCTGTATCTTGCCAGATTAAGTGGCGATAACCGTATTTTTCAAAGTCAAATTTGGGTTTTTTTTGTTTAATTTGCTCTATTAATTTATTTATCTCACGATCGGCGCGAAAAACTGACCATACGAGACCAGCTGCGACATCAGTCGCTACTATGTGTTTAGTTCGGTCTTGAAGAGGTTTTTCGCGAGTATGTTCGTGCTTTACTATATTGCCATCTTCATAATCTTTAAGTGCGATTCCCATAATTAACCCTTGTTGACTAAATTGAGCGGACTCTTGACGATAAACATATATGCTTGGAGTGTCCTTTTGCACAATAAGGTTAGTAGTTTTAAATTTTTCATAAGCGATCGAAGCATTTTTATAAATTTCTTCGCCTTCACCATCAGGTAGTATAAGTTGAATTAACGAATTGGGGTTTTTTTTTAATTGCTGTTCTTCTTCTTTTCCAATTATATCATATGGATTAGTAGTGAATTCTACTGGATTATTTGGAAGATAAGGTTGTAGCGCTGCGATTTTAACCATAATATATATTAAAAGATGGGAGCTTTTAAATTAGTTTCTATTACTCAATTATGATCTAATTGATTATAATTTAGTTTTTTTAATCTTGCCATCTGGCAGTTTCACTGAAACCTCTTGAAGTGGATTAAATTCTTTAGGGATTTCAGCATCTAGTTCCTTCAATCTTTTGTATATAGGAGGGTTCATTAATGAGATTTTGCCAATTGAAGGTGGTTCCGGTATTAATAAATTTGGATTAAAACTCAAATTTGGTTTTATATCAGTTAATAAATTAAATGTTTCAATTCTATTATCTCTAATTTCTTTTATTGCCGGGTTTATCTGTTGCAATATTTTTGATTGAGAATCTTCAATCACTAAACGAACGGGAGGCAATACTTTAATACCAATTCGGCATATTGGGCAGGCAATATTGTCTAAGCCGTGAGGACACAACATATCAATCAAAAATTTATCGTTTTAAGTGAATTACTAAATTAAGTTATATATATTTATTATGGCTTTTATTTTTTATTCACATAAATTGTAAATTATTAAAAGCTTCACATATAACAATTTTTGAATAATGGGAGGAAAAATTTATTGAAATCCGATAAAAATATGAATGATTTTTTAGAGGAAATTCTGGATCAAACTTTTGCCTTGAAAAATACATTAAATTATTTTCAAACTGAGGGTTTCGACCTTCTATTTAAATTAAAAAAAGAAATTCAATTAAGAGAGATAAGATATATAATCTTCACTGGGCTGGGTTCGAGTCTTTTTTGTTGTTACATACCTTTTTATTTTTTAAATTCTAAAGGCATAATATGTGATCTAAGAGATACTTCAGAGTTTTTATACAATTCTTTGCCAATGGAAACAGAGAGAGATTTATATATCTCTTTTCAAAATGTATTAATTTTTTGCGTGTCTCAATCTGGGGAATCTGGGGAATTGGTTAAGTTATTAAAAAAATTAAGAAATTATAAAAAGCCACCTTTAATTGTTGGTTTAACAAATCAACCTGAAAGTTCCTTATTTAAATTTAGTGATATTTGCTTTTTAATGAATGCGGGTTATGAAAATGGCCCGACGTCTAAAACATATACATGCTCAATCTTAGCCTTATATTTATGTCTGAATTATATTTTTAATGGCAAACATTCAATAAAATCAGAAATTTATGAAATCGAATCTTTATTTGAAGAAATAAAACTTTTCTATAAAATTTTTTACGAAGCAAGTAATGAGATTGATAAAATAATTTCATTTCTAGGTAGAGATGTAAAATTCTTAGAATTTATTGCAAGAGGTCCCTCAATTGCAACTGCAAATCAAGCTGCACTCAATTTTAAAGAAATTGTTAAAGAAAAGTCGGAAGCATTATCTGTTGGCCAATTTCGACATGGGTGTATTGAGATGCTTAATGAAGATTTTAAAGTGGTAGTTCTCTCATCGAATTTAACGGATTTTGAATTAAATTCCCAATTAATAAAGAACTTGCTAAAAAAATGGAGTGTAGGTAAAATTTTTCATATTACTAATCAAAATTTTTTAAGGAATGAAAATAAAAGATTATATATATTTAAACATCAAGTAATAAACCCTTACATCGCCCCAATTATGGAGATTGTTATATTGCAATTAATTTTTTATAAATTAGCTATAATAAAAGGGTTAGATCCCGGAAAATTTAAATATGCAACAAAAATAACAAAGGAAGGTTAAGTATTTGACAAAAGCAGTTATTTTAAGTGGTGGGTGGGGTACAAGGTTAAGGCCACTAACTTGCACAATCCCAAAAACCCTAATTCCTATCGTCAATGTACCCTTAATGGAAAATACTATCAAACAGTTAATCAAAGCTGGGATAAAAGAAATAATTTTAGCTGTGAGTGTCATGTCAGACCAGCTCAAAAATTATTTTGGTGATGGTTCTAAATGGGGAATATCTATTTATTATACTGAGGAAAAAGAACCTATGGGAACGGCGGGTGCAGTAAAATTGGCTGAAAATTTAATTGGAACTGATAATTTCTTCATGTTAAACGGTGATGTTATAAGTTATTTTGATTTTTCCCAAATGCTAAAGGCTCACAAGAATTACGGCGGATTAGGCACTATTAGTAGTTATACAGTTGAGGATCCACGGCGCTATGGAACACTAGTTATTGATAATAACTCTCGTATTATTAAATTTCTAGAAAAAAAAATCATAGATGATACTATTTCTGAAATTAAACCGATGCCAATAAATGCCGGTATTTATGTTCTTGAAAATGAAGTATTATCCTATATTGAATCCGATCGTCCTGTTTCTATTGAAAGGAAGGTTTTTCCAGTTTTAGCGAAAGAAGATAATTTATATGCGTATGAGATTTCGGGTATATGGAAAGATATTGGCTTACCTGAAGATTATTTTTATGGAAATTTCATGATATTAGAAAATCTTTTTCAAGAAAAAGGTAAAGATCAGAAAAAACTAATAAGTGAAGGTTGTAAAATAGGTAAAAATGTAGAAATAATCCCCCCCGTTGCTCTCGATCAAAATGTTATAATCGAAAACAATTCAAGAATAGGTCCTAATGTAATAGTTGGAAAATATTCTAAGATTTGTGATAATTGCGAAATTTCAAATTCAATTTTGTTTGATCATTGTTATATTTCTAAGGGAGTTAAAATGAATAATACAATTATTGCAGATTATTGTTCAATTGGAGAAAAAACAAAAATTGAAGGGTCCGGTAATAATTTAGTTATACTCTCAAGTTGGGTATCTGTAAAGGATAATTTAGAATTAAAGGGTAAAACTACTTCTATTCGCGTATGCCACCATGAATCAATTAAGCAATCTCTAATTGAATAAAATCACTAAATTTTTACAATGGTTTATTAAATCCAGCAATATAAATACAAAAAGAATAATTTAACCAATAAAAACAATTATAAAAAGAGGGATTCATCTAAATGCTCTTCTTCAACAATATTTTTCCAGAGTTTGAGAGTCTCTTGAGCATCTTCTTCATTTAATAATTCTATAGCGTAACCTGCATGAACTAAAACATATTTTCCAACTTTAGCATCTTTTACTAAGGCTATGATGACATCACGTTTA
>JAHLWE010000457.1 GCA_019058135.1 Promethearchaeota archaeon
ATAATAGGCTTACCCAAAAATTGGAGAGAGAAAACATTAATCATTAGAAAATAGAGAGCAAAATCACAATATATTTTTCAATTTTTCTTTTAAGAATTTCACAAATTATAAAAGAAATAAATACTATTAAACTAAAAATAATTATTCTGAAGAGAAACATCAGATCCAATAAATTTTGTTCAGATATATCTATAGATAATCACTAATTCCGAGTAAGAAAATTGCTCCAATCATCAATAATATCCCAATTATTTCATATCTTTTTAGAGTCTCTCCAGTAATTTTAACAGAACCAAATGCAAGAATAATTAAACCTGAAGCCATTAATCCAGGAATTAGAGCGGGACCAATATAAACTTGTGCTAATAGAAAAAAGATTGTTCTTATTCCCAACTGCATCATTAATCCCAATAACCATAATGGATTTTTAATTAGGGCTCTTCCAAATTTTACTTCAGCTCTAATTTCATTTACGACTTTTTTTTGTAATATTATACCGAAATTATTAATAATCCCTGATAATATTGCAAATGAAATACCCATCCAATAGAGAGAAGAATCCATTTTTTTAGTTCCAATTTTTGTTTTAGATTGTAATAAAAAGTAATTAATTATTTTTAAAAATTCTAAAATAAAAATTAAAAAAAGTTTATTTATAAAGGTTAATCATAGTAGAATTTGATTTTCTTTATCTTCTTCGTCCTTTTTTATGCACAGCCATACCATGGACATCTTCAACACCTTCAAGAACCATTTCCGATATTGTTGGATGACTGTGAATTGTCTCAGCAATTTGATGAGTAGTTAAATTATTTTTCATAGCGAGGGTGATTTCAGCAATCAGTTCTGGTGCTTCAGCACCAATGCAAGATGCCCCCAAAATTTCATCTGTTTCTTTATCGGCAAGCACCATAATGAAACCTTTATCCTCTCCCATACATTTTGCCTTTCCTAAAGCAGCATAGGTAAATCGTCCCATAAAAGTGTCAAATCCTCTATCTTTCAGCGACTTTCTCCTCATTCCAACAGAACCAATTTCTGGGCTCGTAAAGATGGTGGCAGGTACTATAGAATAATCTGTTTCTCTGGGATGTATATCGAAACCTCCGAGGCTTGATAATGCATTTGCAATGGCGATATCTCCCTCATAACTTGCAACATGTGCAAGCATGATCCCAGGAATTACATCACCAATAGCATAAATTCCTTTTACACTTGTTTCTAAAGTGTTTGGATCTACTTTAATTGCACCTCGTTCGATTTCTATTTTGAATTTTTCTAAACCCAAATTAGCAGACAATTTAGCTCTGCCTATAGAAACGAGACAATATTCTGCTTCATAATATGATTTTTCTGCAGAATCAATTTGATCTCTAGGAACAGAAGCGGAACAAGTCGTGGCTTTTACTCCAGAACCTGTATTCTCTATATTAATAACATTTTGATTCTCATAAATTTCAATACCTAATTCATTAAATTTTGATTTTAATTCTTTCACAATCATCGGTTCTTCTGTTGCAAGAATTGTGGGCAAATATTCGAGAATAGTTACTTTGGAGCCAAATCGATTAAATATATTTGAAAACTCACAACCAATAACTCCGCCTCCAATTACTAAAAGACTTTTTGGAACTATTTTAAAATTTGGAGCAAGAATATCATCACTAGATAAAATTCGTTCATGATCAATATTAAATGCCGGAATCATTGCAGGGCAGCTTCCAGTAGCAATTATGATTCTCTTTCCTTTAATTGTTATAATCGAATCATCACTCTTTACTGAAACTTCATAACCAGTTTCTGGATTTCCTCCGCTTAAAGAACCAAATCCGTAATAGATTTCGACTTTCCACATTTTTAAAAGTCCTTCTATACCCTGAACTAATTCCACTACAACTTTATTCTTTCGTTCTACCGCTTGTCCAAAATTTAATGAAACATCACTAACATTTATTCCAAAATACGCTGCTTTTTCCTCAATATCTTCAATAAGTTTTGCGGAAGCATAAAGTGCTTTTGTAGATATGCACCCAACATTAAGACATGTGCCTCCAACTTTATTTTTCTCGATAATAGCTACTTTAGCACCATATTGAGAAGCTCTAATTGCAGTATGATAACCTCCTGGACCAGCTCCAATAACAATAACATCAAAAATTTCACTCAAATTATCCAAACTCCCTACTGTATAAATATTTTAATTTATGTGTAATAATTAAGAATCAATAAAATATTTTTTTAATTTGGATAATGCAATTAATTGTTTTGTAAAAGAATATTAGAAAAAAAATAGTGCATTTTTCAATTTCATCAAAAATTTTAATTTAATTTAAAGAAAATTCCAGAGAAATAACAATTTTTAATCATAATAAAAATATTGACATAATCCAAATATTCCATGTAGTATGAAAAATAAAAATATTCTTGCCCTACTATATTCTAGAAATTAAATTAATCCAAAAATCCCGAAAAATATTTATCTGTTATTACTCAATATTTAATAATTTATAAATTATAAAAACGTAATTCTAATTGTTTTAAAGAGATAGTTGATCTGAGTTGAATAAAAAATCGCGAGATCATGATTTCAATGAAAATCTAAGGAGACTTTTCAATGAAGAAAAATGGGAAGATAGAGCATATGCTGCAAGAAACCTCGGTTATATGAGGGATGGACGGGCAGTCAATTTACTAGTAAAAGCACTTAAATCTGAAAAAAATCCTTCGGTAATAAATAGAATTATTGAAGCATTGGGCAGAATTGGGCACCCCAAGGCAACGATGAGTATTATAGAAGTTTTAAAAAGGGAAGTTAATAGAGAATTTATAGATAAAATGCGCTTATTTTATATTATTGAAAGCCTAATGAAAATTGGTGATAAAAGGGCTTTAACATATTTAAATATTTTATTTAATTCAAACGATACAGAGATTAAAAATTTGACTCTAGAAGCATTTGACTGCATTGATCCACATTGGCAAGAAAACAATGAAAAGGAAATACCTAATCTATAAGTAATTTAAAACTAATTTTTTAAGAACAAATGATAAAAGGGCTTTAACCCATTTTTGCAATTCCTTTTAAATAGTTATTTAAGTAAAAATTAAGATTATATTTTTAGATTTATGATCTCAAGACTATATTTGAAAATTAATTTATGAATCCTTTTAATAGTCTAATCTTAATTTATTTTAAGGGAAGGATAATTACTAGCAAAATTTGTATTTAAAAATGAATAATAGAGAGAAAAAATTAGAAGAAAATAAATTTCAGAAATTTCTTGATTTCGCAGGTACTATAATCGTAGTTGTTGAAGCAGATCAAAGAATTAGTTATATTAATAAAATGGGTTGTGAAACTTTAGGTTATAATAAAAAAGATGTTATTGGAAAAAATTGGTTCGACAATTTTATTCCAGAAAGAATTAGAAATAAAGTAAAGTCGGTTTTTGATGAGTTGATGACTGGAACAATCGAACCTGTTGAATATTTTGAGAATCCAATTATAACAAAGAAAGGTCAAGAGAGAATCATTGAATGGCATAATACAGTATTAAAAAATGATCAAGGCAAGATTTATGCTACATTAAGTTCTGGGCGTGATGTCACCGAACGTAAGAAAGCAGAAGATGCGTTATATCGTGAACACAATAATCTAATTAACATTTTTAATTCTATGGAGGATGGAGTTTACATTGTTAACCAACAATATGACATCGAATATATAAATCAATTACTTATAAAGGAGTTTGGTTCATTTGCAGGTAGGAAGTTTTATGAGTATTTTCATGATCGTATAGATGTATGCCCATGGTGTAAAAATTAAGATGTTTTTGCAGGAAAAACGGTTAGATGGGAATGGTACTCCTTCAAAAACCAGAGAACATATGACCTCATTGATACCCCACTGAGAAATCCAGATGGTAGCATATCAAAATTGGAAATATTCCACGATATTACAGAACAAAAGAGAGCAGAACAAAAGTTAAAAGAATCAGAAGAGAAATATAGAGAATTGGTTGAATTATTGCCGGATATAGTTGCTGAGACCAATACTAAATTAGATATAACATATGCTAATTCAATTGCATTTGAACTATTTGGATATTCCCAAGAAGATTTTAATAAAGGTTTTAAAGTTATTCAAATGATTGCTCCCGAAGATTTAGAAAAGGCAAGTAAAAATATGAAAAAAGTATTTAATGGAGAAATTATCGAACCTATCGATTATCTACTATTAAAAAAGGATGGTACTAAATTTTATGGTAGAATAAATTCTCGACCAATTTATAAAGAAGGAAGAATTACGGGATTAAAATGTGTGATTAGTGATATAACAAGGCGTAAGAAGGCAGAAGAAAAAATAAAAGAATCTGAGGTAAAATATCGAGATGCTTATAACCTTGTAAGTTTTTATAAAGACGTATTTACTCACGATATGAATAACATCCTTCAAAACATTTTAACGTCTGTGGAATTATTGTCCTTATTTTTGGACAACCCTGAAAAATCAGAAGAAAATAAGGAAATATTGCAAATTTAATCTTAAATGTACGAAAACTAACAAAACTGGAAGAAACTCAGATTGGTACCCAATCAACTGAAGCAATTAGTGTTTTAAGAGAAACAATAGAATTTATTAAAAAAAGTGTCCAAGATAGAGAGATACTAATTGAAGTTGATACAAATTTTGAAAAGGTCTTTATCCAAGCAAATGAACTCCTGGTCGATATTTTTGAAAATATTTTATTAAATGCAGTAAAATATAATGATAATACACAAGTCAAAATCACCATTATTATTTCCAAAATGCAAAAAGAAGGTATTAAATATTTGAAAATTGAGTTTAAAGATAATGGAATAGGGGTAACATATGCTGCAAAAGAAATAATTTTTCAAGGAGGATATAAAAGAGATAAAAAAGTGCGAGGAATGGGTTTAAGATTATCACTTGTGAAAAAAATAGTAGAAAGTTATAATGGAGAAATTTGGGTTGAAGATAAGGTTCCAGGCGATTACTCAAAAGGTAGTAATTTTGTGGTTATTATTCCTGAAACTGTTTAATTAAACCTTATTTTCTTTTATTCACGCCTTTAATTCTTCCAGTGATGCAATCGTTCTCCAAATTTTATCTTTATTTTTAAAAATTATTAATTATAAATTAAATTGACAACTTAAATTATTGATTAAGGTTGTTAGATAAAGATAAATTAAGAAATGTTATTGGTTGGAAAAATGCTCCTGTCCCAATTTGTATGGGGGGAGATTATAGAGCATTAACATTCTGTTGTAAGCCAGGATATTCACTTACTTTTGGATTTAAGTGTTTGAGAGAGCATACATTAAAAGAAGTAGGACTTACTCCTGAAGAATTTATGAAAATTAAAGAACAATTTTCTAAAGAAAATAACTGGGATTCGGAAATTGTTTGTTTTGGATCGATTAGTTATTGTTGCATGCGAGCAGGTGGATGTGAACGCAGAGATCTTGCACTCTCTTTGAAATATCCCGATATGACTTGGAAAAAAGTAATGGAAACTTATTTCAAAAAGAAAAAAGCCCTTGCAGAGATTATATTAAAACACATTACTAATCCTTCTGCCCGAAAAGTAATATATAAAATAAAAGAAGAATGTCAAATTATTGAACTATGATTGTTTTAATAAATCATGCACTTGACTTAGATGGATTAGGAAGTCAAGCAATTTTAAAAAAATATTTTGAAGGATTAGGAGAAGAATTAAAATTATTTTATACAATCTATCCCAATTTTATTGAATTAGTTCAAGAAGCTATAGAGCTAAAGCCGAAGAAAATTATTATCGCAGATATTGGATTTAATGAGTCATTTAAGGAAATCTTTTCGATTTTTAAAAAAGCAGTGAATAAAGGTATTCAAATTTCTTGGTTTGACCATCATCTTGTAGATTCTCAGATACAAGAACATCTAAAACGAATTTTATTCATTTATCTAAATGATCCAAAACGGTGTGCTTCTCAAATTATATTTGATTATTTTTTACCAAAAGACCAAATTGCTAAAGAAATCGCTAAATATGCATATGATGCTGATTTTAACGAGAAAAAGTTTCCAATATCCCAAAATTTACAGATGATTATTGCACATAATAGAGAAAACAGTAAAATTTTAGAAAAAATTGTTGACTTACTTTCAAAGGGAAAATTCAATGATAATTTTATCAAGAATGAAATAAAAAAGGCTCAAAAATGGAAAGATGAGCAAATTATTAAGATTGAGGATAATTATAAAACATATTCTATAGAAAATGGCAAAAATTTAGCAATTTCATTCGCGAAATTTAGCGCAAGCAGAATTAGTAGAACACTTGAGGCGAAATATCCTAATAATTATCTTTTTATAGGGTTTGATGAACGTACAAACGAAGTAGTAATTAGGAGCAAACATTATAATTGCCGAGATATAGCCATCAGTTATGGAGGTGGAGGTCATATCGGGCGAGCAGGATTTTCTTCAAATATAATACTAATTAAAAATGAAGAAACAAACAAGGATCAATTAACAATAAATGAGGAATTCATTAGAGATTTTATTCAAAAATTAAGGTTTTAATTCAGTCTGACTAATCAATACTAATATTTTTAGGTTTTCCCGTATTTTTATTAAGCTTAATTTCTAAAATACCGTTTTGATATCGAGCACGTGCGTGATCAGGATCAATAGCATTGGGTAAATTAATATTCTTTCGATATTTTCTATTATTAATATCCGATTCTGCACTAATAGTCAGAGAATATTCAGTCGCTTTTAATTCGATATCATTTTTTGTTATTCCTGGCATTTCTAGAACAATTATAATATGATCTTCCTCTTCCATAACCTCGGTGAGAGGTTCACGAAAGTTCTTTACTATTTCTCTCTTTCCCATTTTTGGTTGAATATTGCCAAATTTTGAAATTTTTGGCTTCCCATCAGGTCCAACAGATAAATTGATGCCATACACAAAAGGACCTTGTAAATTAAATTTATCACGATATTTTCCGAAGTTTTTCATTAATTCTTCAGGTGTAAATTTACTGAGATCAGAAAAGCCTTTCATTTGTCTTAAGAAATCCTTCATAATTTTATTGATAATGTTCTTAAAAAAATTTGAATCACCTAAAAATTTAGAATTTCCCCAGAGGTCGCCCCATTCATCATTTTGGTCAAATTCATCGTTATCTTCATCATTATTATTTTTTTTACTCATAACATTTCCACCTTTTTTATCCAAATTCTATTAACATAAATTTAATAACGATTATTTAAATTAAACAATTATATATAAGAAAGGAATGGCTAATAAATATATATTTAATCAATTATATTTTTTAAGTTAAAATTTTTAATTAAAAAATAAAAGCGAAATTTCCATGCTTAAAGATATTAGCGAAGATGAAAAGGAATTATATTTAGATGTCTTAAGAGAAGGAACTTTTACTCCTTTTGATAAATTTGTATCTCGTGGAGATTTACCTGATGTAATTGATATTGCAAATCCAAGAAAAGAGATTGACAAAAATATTTTCCGAGCAAATAAAAAACAAATAGAGATAAATCAACTAGACTAATCCCAATTTTAGGTAGCGCCGGAAGTGGAAAAACTCACGCATTTTGGGCTTATAAAGATAAAATTGGGCAAGTGGAAGAATTTGAAGTAGAAGGCTTAGAACCTATAAATTGGACAATTGTATACGTTCCCTCGCCTCCAGCAAGCGTTAGAGTATTATTTCATATTTATACATGTATTATAGAAGAATTAGGAGCGGATGTTATAAAAACTGTTTCAGAAAAATTAGTAACTAAGTGGGGTGGAAAGAAAAGAGGATTTTTCAGTAGACCTAAAGCTGATGATGTTATTTCGCGTGGAATAAGAGAATTTCCAGGTGTTGGTGCTGATATTGTCAAAGCATTAGTCTATTTTCGTTTAGAAAAAGATAAAAGAGCGTTAGCTGAACGCTGGTTACTTGGGGAAGATCTTGAAGATGATGAATTAGATGATTTAGGAATAAATAGTGTAATCGAGGATGATGACACTTGTCTGGCAATGATAAAAATGATTACAGAAAATTTGGGCAAAGTAATTGTATTGTATTTTGATGAGATCGAATCTCCTTATAGGATGCATGGAGAGCTTGCTGAAAGGAAATTCTTAGAAGTATTAAAAAAGCAATATAATGAAGTTCAAAAATTAGTTATAGTGATTGCAGTTCTGAAAGAAATATGGCCACGTATATTGGAGATTGCCGACCAACCATTACGTTCTCGAATGGAACCCGAACAAGATCTCAAACCATTTAGTTTAAATGATTTAAAATTTTTCTTTGCAAATACTATGGAGCATTATTGGGACCAGAATAATTTAAATCCACCCTTATATCCGCTTTTTCCATTAAATGAGGAAGTAATAAATGTAATTTATGAAAAATCAGGGGGTAATCCAAGGGATGTAATTAAATTGTGCAATAGATTTATTAATAAAATAATAAATAGGGAGATGTCTCTTGAAGAATTATCTTCAATGGAGGTCGATATTGTGGCTACATCTCAACCTCCTTCAATCTCTGCAGATACAGCAATAATTTCATCTAAAGTATCAGCAGCTCGTAAAAAGATTGAAGAAATATTTGACACCGAATATCTCATTAAAGTTAATCCAGCATCAATAGCAGGAGCTGCATTAAAAAGTATTATAGACTTAGGAGAAGTGAATAAGAAGGATTTTAATTATGAAATGGAATATAAATTTAAAATCGGGAAACGAGAATATACTATTGCTGCAATGATTGAATTCGGTATGAAAAGGTGGGGTTTGGAAATTCCATCTATAAAAACATTTGATCGAAGTGGAGGAGTGGCAGCATATTATGCTGCAAAAAGATTAAATGATGCTATTATTAATGGAGCAATAACGAATGGAATTTTAATTGTCCCTAGGGGAACAGCAGGGAAAAAAAATTTTCTTTAATTCTTGAAAGGGCACCTGAAATTGTTAAGTTTGAGATAAATGACGAAGAAGGGGAGGAATTAATTCGTTCTGCTATGCGATATCCATCAAGAATTGGTTGGGAAATGGCAAAAACAACATTTGAACAAATTAATGATTACTCTCCTCCAGAAGATGAGAGTCTAACCAATACAATGGAGGAAAGAGCTAAAATAGAAGAAAATTTCATCGAAATTAAGGATACTCCAACCGAAATCAAGGAGGATATGGTTAAAGAAACTCCAGAAGATAGTCTTGAAGAAGAAACAGAAGAAGAAAGTGGAGAATCTATGGAAAACATTGAAGATAAAAAAGATTTAGATGAGTTTTTTTAGCAAAATTTTAATCATCTCATCATTTTGTCTTATATTTTCAGAAAGATTAGAACAATTTTTACATAAATTAATTAATTCATTTAAATCTGTAATAATTAAATCATCATCGAGTTTTTCAGAGAGTTCTACAGCCTTATCGATGTGTTCTATCGCTTGTAAATAATATCCATCTTTTTTAAAATCAATTTCACATAAGATATATTTTAAATTTTTATAAGCTTCATCTCGTTCCCTTAAATAAGTTGGATAATTTTCAGCAGTTTTTGCCTTTTCCTCTAATACTTTATGAATTTCAAATTCTTCTATTTTTTTTGCCAGTTCTGCTGCTTTTACATAATGTTTTTTAGCATTTTTATAATCCTGAGATTCAAATAATTCTTCCGCAATTTTAACTGATTGAGCAATCTCATCAGGAATGATCTCACCCAAATCAATTAAATTTCTTGCTTCTTGGATCCTTTCCTCATCCAGAAGATCCTTTATTCGTTCGTTAAGTTTTTCTCTAATTAATTTCGGTTCTTTTAATTTCTCATTTAATGCAATTCTTGAATGCAAAATCTCTTTTAAAAGGGATTTTAATTTTTCTTTATCTTTTGAAAAATTTTCCACGATTTTCGCTTCAATTTCATCAAAAATTGCTATAAATGAGTCAATAAATTCCCCGGATTTTGTAATTAAACCTAAATACAATGATAATTTTTCATCTAATTTAATTTCTTTTGAATAATATTTCAAATCATCCTGTGTATAAGTGACATAGTTCAAATCTGTTTTTTTTAAATGATTATCGCCTAAGTCTTTTAATATCTCTTTAGTTATTCCTATCTCTTTAATATAATATTCTGCTAAAAGATTAGGTCCAAATGATTCGTCTATTTCATATAAAAAAATTCCAAGTGGCATTTTTAAAAATTCACATCTATTCTTTCTTGTTATCTTTTTTTATAAAATAATCATTTGTTCTTTTAAAATACTTTCTTTAAGAGAAGGGTGTATAGATTTATATGTAAGAACATCTACTTTACACTTTAATAGTTCCTGAAGTTCTAATTTTAAAGCAGCAAGATCTAATAAGCTCTTTCTTCCCTCAAATTCAATTAATAAATCTATGTCGCTTTTATCTGAAGCTTCTCCTCTCACAATTGACCCAAATAAAGACGCTTTTTTGACATTGTATTGTTTAAGGACATTCAAGATTTTCCCTTTAATATTTTCGATTTTATGAGACAATTTTTTAATCTCACTCATTTAATTTTAGTGAATAAATAAAAGTGTAAATCAAATTTAAAATATTAGTAAAATCAAGACTATTAAGTGTTTTCAATAAAAATTAAGAATTAAAATTTTTAAAGATGTTTTTTCTATTCCAATAGAAACTCTTAAAAATGCCGTTTCACATATTTTAGATTTTTGACACCCTTGTTAAAATCTAACGTCAAACTTGTAAGAAATCTTATATTGTTATCAGTTTAATATTTATTTTATTACCCTTAAAAAATAAATCAATATTAGTGAGTAAAAGTGGAATTATTAGATAAATTCAATGAAAAGTTAGACATTTTATTAACTTGGATAAAAAACCAATATGATAAGGTAGAGGATTTTCTCACGGATCACCGGAATGTGAAAATATCAATGATTATCACATTAATTGGTTATCATGCTTTATTAATTATTGGCGTAATTATTGCCCAGTTTAATTCTGATTTTAGTGTAATTGATGGATATAATATATGGGATAATTGGATAAGTGACCTTGGTGGGAGCACTTTTACTCCTATGCCTATTTTCTATGATTTAGCTGCTTGTTTAGCTGGAACATTAACAATACCTTTAACTTTTTTTATAGAGAAAACTGTAGCGCCGGTTCCTTCTAAACTAGAAGAACTCCATCAATATTCTCGATGGAGATTTAGGTTTGCTAGTTATGGTTTCTTATTTGGACTTATTGGAAATGTTGGATATATATTTGTTGGGTTGTTTTCAGCAGACAGAAATTATTGGGGGTTCCATGGGATTGCAAGTATTTTATCTTTTGGAGGTTTTGTATTCGCTGGATTTTTCTTCGGTTTATGTATTGTATTTTATAAAACAAGCATTCCCAGAGAGTTAGGTATTTATATGATTATTGTACCCCCTTTAACGATGATATTGTATCAGATATTGCTAGCATATACACCCATATCGGATCCATTTATGGAATGGATGTTGCTTTTTTCTATTCTTGCATGGGGGAATCCACTCTGTATATACACCCTTAGACAGTTTAAAAAAGAGGAAATGCTTCAAAAAAAGGTAATTAAATAAAAATAAAAGTTAAAATGTTCGAGATGTGAAATAATTGAGTAAAAATGACAAGTTTAAAATGAAAATTAATAATTTTTTCGATTGGTTACAAAAAAAAGAAGAAAAAATTGAAGTTTGTTTAACGATTCCGAAAATTGTAAGGATTTCGACAATTGGAGTAATAGTAATTTTTATTTCTGCATTGATTATTGGTGTAATTGTTGCTCAATTTGACCCTGATGGTTATAATATTATTAATAATTATATAAGTGATCTTGGATCATTTAATCACACTCCTTTACCTTATTTTTTGGACTATGGAGCCATGATTTCAGCATTTTTATTAATCCCCATTTTATTTTATATGGAAAAACAATTTGCACCACTCCCAAAGGATGCAAAAGATTTACAAGAATATTCTCGAATGAGATTTCGATTAAGTAGTATCGGTTTTCTATGGATGCTTATTGGAGTTGTGGGATTTTTTGGAATTTGATTATTATACGAAGATCGTACAACATAATTGGGTTTACATATGATATTTTCGATTATTGTATTTAGTGGTCTTGGAATCCTTGTAGGATAAAATGTAAGTAATAATCCAAAAAAAATTCCAGAAATAACAAATCCATTAAATACAATAATCGAGAACATCATTTGCAAACCTAATGATGTTGTACGATCTTCAGAAAGTAATCCGATCC
>JAHLWE010000458.1 GCA_019058135.1 Promethearchaeota archaeon
AATCTACACTTCAGGGCGATGTTGATCAAATAACCTTAATGAAACCTATTACCAAAGCTCAATTAAGAATACAAAATCCTTTAGAAATTCCTAAGATCATTCCTAGAGCGATAAGAATTGCGTTTTCAGGTCAAATGGGACCTGTTTATGTGGATATTCGTGAAGAGGCTTTTTATGGACAAGTTCCTTCAGATGCAAAATATGAGATATTATCCCCCGATAAATATCGACCTCAATTAGGCGTTGCTGGAGATTCTATTGTGATAAATGATGCCATAAAACTTATAAAAAATGCAAAAAAGCCTTTAATAATTTGTGGAGGAGAAGTTAATAGTTATAATGCGTCAGAAGAATTAAAAAAATTATCAGAAAAGTATGCAATTCCTGCGGCTACATCTGGTACGGGTATTGGGGGAATTTCAAGTGATTCTCCAACTCATTTAGGTGCTGGTGCAATTTCTGATGCTGTTATGAATGCTGCAAATAATGCGGATGTTGTAATTTCAGTTGGATGTAAATGGGATTATACAATGGGGTTAGGACTTCCACCATTATGGCCTAAAGATCAAAAATTAATACAGATAAATATAGACCCTTCCGAAATTGGAAAAAATAGACCCGTAGATGTTAGTATTGTGGGAAACTGTAAGACTATACTAACTCAATTACTTGAAAAATTAGAAGGAGTAATACCGGAAAATCATTTTTCGCAGTGGAATATTGAACAACAGGAACAAAAAGACGATGCATTGAAAAGAAGATTAAAAAAATTTAATTCAGAAAAAGTTCCAATACTTCCCGAGAGGTTTATCAAGGAAACGCTTGAATTTTTTCCATCAAATTCAATTATAATTATGGATAGTGGGAATACTTCTTTTTATGCAGGAGAACAAATGGATTTATATAAACCACGCCCTCCAAGAAGTACGTTAGCTTCAGTTGGTATGGGACACCTTGGTGCTGGAATCGGTTTTGCGCTGGGCGCTAAATTAGCGTATCCAGATAGGCATACTGTAGTCATACAAGGTGATGGAAGCTTTTTATTTAATGTTCAAGAGCTTGAAACTGCAATACGATACAATTTGCCCTTTATTGTAGTTATTGCTAACGATAGCGCTTGGGGTATGATTAAGTCTGGACAATCAATGTTTTCAGGAAAACGATATTTTAATGTTGATATACCAGATATAGATTATGCATCAATTGCTAAAGGATTCGGTTGTTATGCTGAAACTGTCGATAAACCAGAAGAGATTAAACCTGCCTTGCAGAGGGCTGTCAATTCGGGAAAAACTGCCGTTATAAACGTAAAGATTAAATGGGATACGCCAAAAGCCACTAAAACCTTGTTTAATTTAGGAATAATTTAATTCAAAGAAAAAAAAGGGGTTTAAATATCAACTTCTAGAGATTACAATAGGTTTGTTTAATTGAACCTATGGGGTTTAGAATGAATAAGAAAAGTATTATTGCATTAGCTATCTTATTAGCGGTTGCATATGGGATCAATATGTCCATGGCAGGAGTAGCGATTCCTGGTTGCGCTGATGGTGTTCCATAAGCAACTTAAGCTAATAAACATTTTTTTTCTACTTTTTTTTTTTGAGAGGTTAAATGACTAATAATTTTTCAAAAAAACTTTTTAATCTGTAATTCACAAAGAATTTTGGACATCTTTTATTGAATATATACTGTGAAAAAAATGACATTTAATACAATCGTAATCGTGGGAATGAGCTGGGGCGATGAAGGTAAAGGAAAATTTTGTGACTATCTCGCTCAAGAAGCAGATATAGTATGCCGTTTCAATGGTGGAGCTAACGCTGGTCATACTATTGTAAGCGAAGGCAAAAAATTTAAATTTAAACTTATTCCTTCGGGGGCTGTGATGGAAAAAGAAATTATAATCGGTAATGGATGTGTTATAGATCCTGAAATTCTTATTGAAGAAATAGATACTCTTGAAAAATTAGGTAAAAATGTTAATTTAAAAATCAGTTCTACTGCTCATGTTGTTTTTCCATTTCATAAAACGGTTGATGGTCTTGAAGAAACGTATAAAGAGAAATATAAAGCAGGAACAACTAAAAGAGGTATAGGCCCTACTTATTCTGATAAAGCTTCTAGATATGGAATAAGAATTTATGATTTATTAGATCCAGAAAAATTAAAACCCAAATTGAGAAATCTCTTTGAACTTAAAAAAAAAATCGTTAAACTTTATGATGGCATGTGGGATTTTGAATTTGATAACATTTACAAGCAATATAATGAATATGGAAAGATGTTAGAAAAATATGTGGTTGATACAGCATTTTATTTAAACAATCAAATTGATACTGGAAAGAAAGTGATCTTTGAAGGCGCCCAGGGTGCACTTTTAGATATAGATCATGGAATGTACCCTTTTGGAACTTCATCAAATGCAGATGCATTGGGAGTATGCGCTGGGACAGGTGTTCCTCCAAAAAAAATTAGCAAAATTGTGGGAATTATAAAAGCATATACTTCCAGGGTTGGAGATGGTCCTTTACCCACAGAATTGACTGATAAGATTGGAGAGCAAATAAGGGAGCAAGGACATGAATTCGGGACAGTTACGGGACGTCCAAGACGAGTTGGCTGGTTAGATTTATTTAATTTGAAATATTCATTAATGATTAATGGCGTCGATTATCTTTTTATAAGTTTATTGGATGCTCTTGAGGATATAAATCCTTTATATATTTGTACTCATTATGAGTTTAATGGAAATTCTCTTGAGAGTTGGCCAATCCAATCAGAAATTATTGAACAATGCAAACCAATTTATATTAAAATGGATGGTTGGGGAAAGAGAAGTAGAAAAGAATGGGCTGAAATTGCTAGAATTGGATATGATGCTTTACCTGAAAATATGAAAAAATATATTAGAACTATAGAAGATATATTAAATCATAAAATCTCAATAATTTCAATTGGTCCAGAAAGGACTGATACTATTCAATTGGAAAAAATTGTTACCTAAATTTTATTTTGTCCTAATTCATAAAATTAACTTCTCAATAACAATATTTTATTTAAATGCGTTTTACGAATTAATATATTAAAATTAATTAAAAACAAATTCTCTCTATTATGGAAAAATAATGAGATTAAGTCAAAAAGAAAAACTGTTTTTAGATTTAATGAGAAATTTTATCGAAGCAATAAATGGAATAGAGGCTATTTGGATGTATGATCGAGAAGGTCTTTTGATTAGCAAATATGCTCGAGCAGAATTATCTAATGGACTAAATGAAGATGAGAGAGAAGATATCTATGGTGCTTTTTGTAGTATATTCGATCCTTTATTAAAAAAAATTAATTCTGAATATAAAATTGGAGAATTGGGTTCAATCACATTTGAAACTCTAGATAATCATATAATTTTTCTAGAAGCAGGTCCAAAAGCTATAGTTCTCATCATAACAGTGTATGATTTGGAAATAAGTTCAATCTTACCATATTGTTATTTATTTGTTGAAAAAGTTGTTCAGATAATAGAAGAGAGTTTTGATTTAAAATATAACACATTGATGATACCAAAATTAATAATTGGTAATTCCTTTGATAATACTTTAAAAAGTTCCTTTGCAAAAACGGAAAATAATGAAATATATATAGGTAGAAAAAAAAAAGTTAACTTTTTTAAACTTATTATTCTCGGGGATGCTGCAGTTGGAAAGACGAGTATGATTTCTCGTTTTGTAAAAGGGAAGTTTTCAACGGATTATAGACCCACTTTAGGGATCTCCATAACAACTATGCGATTTAACATTCAAGGTTTTGAAGATTCTGTAGTGCGTTTTTTAATTTTTGATTTAGCTGGTCAAGAATTTTTTAAACGTGTTAGACGTATGTATTATTCAGGAGCACAAGCAGTTTTTATAGTATATGATATAACTAGAAGAGAAACATTTGAGGGAGCAGACTTATGGTTTGAAGATGCTAAAAAAGAATTGGGAGATATACCTTTTGTATTAATTGGAAATAAAATCGACTTAGAAAATGAAAGACAAATATCAACCGAAGAAGGAAAAGAAAAAGCTAAAAATTTTAGATGCACATTTGTTGAGACTTCTGTTAAGACTAATGTAAATGTTCAAGATACATTTAAAATTTTAGGAATTGGAATGTTTTTTAGAAAAATTGAAGATTTAGATGTTCCTGAATCTTAATTGTTACAATTCTTAATTAGATCTACAAGATCTATAGGTGTTAATATAATTTGCATTTAGAAGAAAAAAAAATCTATCTTGTTTTATCTCCTCATATTAATTATTATCATTCTTATAGAGGTGATATGAATGGTCCATCAGGTTTCGGTCTTGATATCGCATTTATGGAAAAGATTCTTGATCAATTAGATGCAATAGAAGATAGAGGGCTTTGTGGTGGAATTACAAGAATTACTTGGGATTATGCTGATACTTTTTGGTCGATTCAACTTCAACGTGAATATCAACAACACATATTGGACCGAGTTATTGAACGATGTAAAAAAGGTAAAGATGAAGTATTAATTGGCGCTTGGAGTAATGTAGCTCAAGCAATTCTTGATACTGAAGAATTTCAGCAACAACATAAATGGTATTTAGAAAATTCAATGGGAATTGGTCTTAATCAATTATTTTCAGGACGTGTTGCCCCATATGCCCGTACTCAAGAAACTATGTTTACGCAAGGAATGAT
>JAHLWE010000459.1 GCA_019058135.1 Promethearchaeota archaeon
CCCTCCATATTTCTTTGGAACGCCAGGCCCGAAAAAACCTTCTTTTGCAACTTTTTCTACTATTGAATGAGGGAATTTTTGCTTCCAAAAATAAAGTTCTGCTTCCTCTAAATTATCCTCTACAAACTGAGCAACTTTTTTAGCAAATTCTTTCTGTTCATCACTCCACCAAAAAAAAGTGTCTACATCAACCATTTTATCCGTTCATTTTTGTTTTTTTTTGAATATTGATAATTATTTAATTATTAGATAAGATATAAGACTCTAGTTTTACAATTAAATTCACTCATCTAAAAATATAAATCTTATTAAGACAGAATAAAAATTTGCCAATATCAAGAATTTAGAACGATCCATTAAATTAAGCGATTGAAATGATATGAAATTAGAAAAATAAATAATCATCTTAATCTAATTAATTTTAATATAATCCTTAATTAAACTAATTACTATAAAAAACCAAAAAAAAAATACAAAAGATGAGTTTAAATGATTAAATTTAGTGATAAACAACTTAAGATTCCAAAAATGGCGCGACCAGTATATTTAGCAACATCAGGTATGTCAAGATTTGGTCGTGCCTTTCCTACTTTACGAACTGAAGAACTATGTATTGAAGCACTTACTGAAGCGGCAGATTTTATTAAAATGACTCCTGCTGAATTAAAACAATATATTCATACTGCATATTACGGGCATTTTGCGGATCATTTTGGAGATCAACTTTTAGGAGAAGCAGTTATTCATGATCGGCTTGGTCTAGATCCTCTTGGTACTATCGGAGTAAAAACGGGGGGTGCTACAGGTGGTTCAACTATGTGGGAAGCTATTAAAGCTGTAGCTTCTGGTTATAGTGATTGTGCTCTAGCTATGGGTTGGGAACGAATGGATGAAGTTCCTACTGATGAAGGAAATCACCTTATTTCATGTGCAGCAGATAAAGATTGGGAAACTCCACTTGGTCATATTTATACAGGATATTATGCTGTTATGGCACAGCGATATTGGCAAATTTTTGGGAAAGCTGAAGACTCTTTTCGAAAAACAATGGCAGAAATTGCTGTAAAAAATCGCGGGTATGGAAGGATGAATCCCTATGCACATGGCGGTATGAAAATTACTGTTGAAGATGTTATTAACTCGCCAGTTGTAGCATATCCGCTTCGAGTTTTAGATTGTTGTTTAATGAGCGTAGGAGCTGCTTGTGGAATTATTTGTGATGAAAAAACAGCTTATGAACTTACAGATAATCCTTTGCGAATTTGGATAGGTGCAGGAAGTCATACTCTACGTGTAGCAGATCGGCGAGATATGAAAATACCACTATTACCCAATGAGGAACCTGGACTATATGATGATTTAGGAAAGAGATTTCCAGGAGGAGATCGATATCCTGGTTTTTCTAGCTTTTTGGCTGCACGTATTGCATCTTACTATGCATATAATATGACAGGAGTTGTTGATCCATGCGAAGATCTGGACGTAATTGAACTACATGATGCATTTACAATTAGTGATATTCAATCATATGAAGATGTGGGACTTCGTCCATATGGTGAAGGTCGTGATTATATTGAATCTGGAGATGGTTATCATACAAATCCTAAAACTGGCAAACCTGGGCGTTTACCAAGCAACCTTTGCGGAGGTTTAATCGGATGTATGCATGCTGTTGGTGCAACGGGCTTAATGCAAATTGCTGAAATTGGATATCATATATGGAATCGATGGGCTGAAATACACGGTGATGAAAAGAAATGGAAGAAATTTGGACGAGAAAAACCGAAGGACTGGACTGATTTACAAGTTAAAGGTGCTAAACGTGGGTTAACTATCAGTCACGCTGGTGTCGGATCCCATGTTACTGCTACAATTTTAATGCATCCAAATCATCTACTAAAGGAGGATTAAAAAATCATGAAAAGCGAAAATGATATTGGACGGGTTTCCGTAAAAAATGGCAGATACAAAATTAAAGGTAAATTTCATATAATAGAGCCAAACACACCTATATTTGATGATAATGGAAAACTATGTGGAATAACTAATCCACGAGACATGACTTATATTCATAGCTATGGCGGAGAAGCAATATTTTTTGAATCACTTAGTAAAGGAAAATTAATGGCTTCAAGATGTGATAATCCTAAATGTGATTCAAAAGATTCCATATTTATGCCATTCAGAATTTATTGTCCGGATTGTCTTAGAAAAAATACGGTAATAGATATAACTGATATAGCAAAGAAAACGGCAATGATACACTCTTTTATAATTACTGAACGATCAGGCGCCTTTAATACATTAAAAAAGCCAATTAAATTTATTAATGTGGAATTTGAAGATGTATGCACAATCTTTATGGGCTATCTTACAGTAGGTGAACCAAAGATAGGTATGCGAGTAGTACCAATCTTTCAAACAAAAAAACCAACATACACTATTATGGATATCTCGTGGGTCCCAATAGGAACACCCGAATCAGAATTACCTGAAGGATTTACTTTATAGTTAAATTAATAAATTTATTTAATCTCTTTTTTTTTCCCTTTCCTTTCACATTAGCAGTTATATTTCTATCAATCAAATTTTTAAAATTTCTAGGGAAAAACTCTTTTATCTTCAACCAATTTTTGATTTATATATTAAATATATTTATCTTCGATAATTATTTATTCAATTAAATATATAGTTTTATTTAACCTATTAAATTAAAATAAAAATTCGACGATTTTTAGTGATTTAAATTGCAGTTAGAGCAAGTTTCCCATTTAAATTATAAGCAAAGAACTCTAGAAATGAAAAAAAAAGTTGTGAAGCAGCCTAAAGAAATTTGTATGGAAAGAGCCAAATTAATCACGGAATCATATAAAAAAACAAAAGGAGAAAATCCAATAATTCGATTCGCAAAAGCTATGGAACATTATTTATCTAATATGACTATAATAATTTGGGATAATGAATTTATAGTCGGTAACCGAACGACTAAATTTGTAGGAACTCCGTTATATCCCGAAATTCGAGTTGATACAATTGAACAAGATTGTGATACTTATGAGAGTCGCCCTGTACAACCACTTATCATATCGGATGAAGAGAGAAAAATGCTAAAGGAAGTGGTAATTCCTTATTGGAAAAATGAAGAACAAACTGTTCGGGCAAGATTTTTGACTTATTTAACTTCCGACGAAATAGATATGATGGAAAAAATTGTTTTTACTGTTGAGGCCGAACTTACTAATGGCATTGGTCATTTTTTTCCTGGACATGAAAATGTTTTGAAATATGGAATAAATGGTTTAATTCAAAAAGCTGAGGAAAAAATGAAGATTTTTTATGATTCGACTCCAGAAATTACCAAAAAAAGAATTTTTTTACAGTCTGTTATAATTGTTTGTAATGCAGTAAGATCTTTTATTCAAAGATTTTCAAATTTAGCTAAAGATTTAGCAAAAAATGAATTAAGTCCTAAACGTAAAGAAGAACTTCTTGAAATTTCTGAAATTTGTCATAATATCTCTGAAAATCCACCAAAGTCATTTAAAGGGGCACTTCAACTTATTTATTTTACTCATTTAATATCTGGCTTAGAAGACGGTGGCTTAGCAATAAGTATTGGTCGATTAGATCAATATTTATACCCCTATTATTTAAAAGACATAAATGAAGGAAAAATTTCAAACGAAGAAGTACAATTTCTAATTGAATTATTTTTTGTAAAATTAACAACATTGTGGAATTATCTTCTAAGTAAAGGAATTGTTGCTTCAGAAGGTCCCCCGATAGCAGAAAATTTAACGATAGGAGGAGTTGACCGTAAAGGAAACGATGCAACAAATGAGTTATCATACCTCTTTTTAGATGCATATACTCATTTAAAAACTGTTCAACCAACTTTTTCCGTTCGAATTCATAAAGAAACACCAGAAGATTTTCTTTTTAAAGTTGGAGAATCTATAAAATCGGGTGCAAGTATTGCTTTATTTAATGATCAAGTAATGATAAAGGGACTTGTAAATCTTGGTTTTACACTTGAAGATGCTCGTGAATATGCGCCAATCGGCTGTGTTGAACCGCAACATCCACATAAATCATTTGGGTCAACCAATGCAAACCAAATTAATGTTGTAAAATGCTTAGAATTAGCATTAACAAATAGAATTGATATGTTTACTAGAAGGGAATATGGATATAAAAATGATAAAAAAATTGCCAGTTATGATGATCTTTGGGATGCCTTTGTTAATCAAATGACATATTTTATTAACTGTATGGTTTCAACTATGAATGCCCTTGATAAAGCAATTTCCGAACTTAATCCTCAGCCATTTCTATCTGCAACTACAGATGATTGTATTGAACGAGGACTTGATATAACAAATGGTGGTGCAGTATATGACTTTACTGGACCACAATTAGTTGGCTTTGCTACGGTAGTGGATAGTCTTGCAGTAATTAAGAAATTTGTTTTTGAAGAAAATATTCTCCCGTTCGAAGATTTAGTGGAAATGCTTAGAAAAAACTACAGAGGAATATACCAAGGGAAAAAAGGAACAGAATGGAGGCAGTTATTTATTAATAAAGTTCCTAAATTTGGTAATGATGATGATTATGTTGATCAAATTGCTGTGGATGTGGTAAAAGTATATTGTGATGAAATTACAAAGCATACAAATTATCGAGGTGGAAAATTTAATCCTGGTTTCTACTCAACATCGTTTCATTTAGCTTTTGGTTTCTTTACAGGTGCTTCTGCTAATGGAAGAAAATCAAGGGATGTCCTTTCAACTAGTATCTGTCCTTCAAATGGCATGGATAAAAATGGCCCCACAGCTATTCTTAACTCGGTCAGTAAACTTCAGAATCATTTAATGACTAACGGAAATTCACTTATTTTGGCATTTCATCCGAATTCTTTAAAACTAGAATTATTTCCTGCTCTGATTCGAACATTTTTTGGACCTGATGGTGGTTTCCAGGTACAATTCAATGTTGTTGGAAAAAAAATACTCCTTGATGCTCAAAAAAATCCAGATGAATATAGAGGTTTAGTTGTAAGAATTGCAGGTTATTCTGTTTTGTTTACTGAATTATCGCAAAATGCACAAGATGATATTATTGCTCGAACAGAGTGTTCATTATAATAAAAAAGTTATTCTTCTTTTTTTCATTTAGTTTTTCTTTTTAGAATAAAATTTTAATTTTTATATATGTTTTATATAATGGTATCTTAAAATCAACCTTATTTATTTATAAGTAATAAAAAAACGTGTAAATCATTATGGATACAAGATTAAGAGAGTTTAAACCAATTCAAATACAAAAATATGTTCCAGAATTAGACTTATTAAACAACCCATTATTACACGAGCAAGAAAAGGAATTTTTAGCTGCTTTTTATGATTTCTTAGAAAAAGAACTTGATAAAGATTTGAGGACTTTGGAAGAATTAAATTATCTTGTGGAGGAACCAACTCAAGATATAAAAAGAGATATTGTAATTAAAATAATGAAAAAATTGGCAGAGAAAGGATATTATAGCACAATTCTTTTTCCTGAAAAATACGAAGTTGGAAGGATAATGAGGAATGTCCTCATCGCTTTTGCTTTATGTGGTGGAAGATGGTCAGAAACAAGCGAAAGATATATAGCAGGAAACTGGAGTATTGAAATGGGGAGATTAGCAGGAGGGACATTATATTGCAATCCTGTATCTTATAAAGCAAATGAATATCAATGGGAAAAATTCTTGGTTCCCGTTTCAAGGGATGGAGATGTTGGTGCTTCCGCTATGACTGAATTTAATGCAGGCAGTGATATTGCAAGAATGGAATTAAACCTCCAAACCCAAGGAGATAAAGTTATTGCAAAAGGTAAAAAGGTCTTTATAACAAATGGTATGATTTGCAAATATTTAATATTATACGGTAGAATAAATAAAGGACCAATCGGAGCAATTATTGTTGACACTGAAAACCAACAACTACAAAATTTTAAAGCAAGTAGAGTTAGAACATACGGAATGACAGATGCATTTGTAAGTCGTTTAATATTTGATAAAGTAGAAATTCCTAAAGAGAATATGCTAGAAGGTTCAGGTATGGATATAATGTTCCACCAGCTTACGGAAGAACGCCTTGTCATTAGCGCGGAAGCACTTGGTGACGCAATGAAAAAATTACTATATTCACATACATATGCTCTTCAGAGAAAGCAATTTGAGAAAAAGTTACATCAATATCAAGTCATTAGATTCCCTATTTCTAAAAATATTCGGGAACTAAATTTATTAATTGCAGCATTAATTAATTACGCGAGAGAAATGGACAAACATCCAGAGTTAGGAAGTTCAAAATTGATGGCTCAACAATCAATGGGTCTAAAAGTTACTGCGTCAGAATTAGCCTTTGAGGCAGCTGTGCACTGTTTTCGCACTATGGGAGGCCGTGGATACATAAGGCAGTAAAGTGTTCCTATAGGTATACTTGACCCCTACTGTATGGTCCATGGCGGCGGGTCTAACCTAGTGCTGGAGGACAGTGAATCACGTCGGCTCTTTAAATACAAACCATTGCGTAAAGAAGAGGATATTATTCCAAAAATTGAATTTTAAACTTATTTTTTTTATATGAAATTGCTTAAAAATAAAATCTTAAAATTTTTATAGTTAAATTTTTATTAATTTGATTGGGGTTAAGTATTATAAATGTTTTAAGTTAATTCGCGTGGATATAATATGCCAGGATTATATATTTCTAAAGTTATAGCAGTTGGATCATATAATTCTGGTAAATTTGATTTTTTTAATAGTATAGATCAATATTCAAATTCTTTTGATAACACATCTTCTTTATCCATTGGTGTTTCAATTAAAGTTGTAAAATGTTCAAATGATCACGAAGATATTTTAAAAATGACTATTTGGGATATAAATGGTAGCGATAGATTTCGTTCAATATACCCCAACTTTTTCAGAGGTGCTAAAGGGTGCTTATTATTTTTTGATGCTTCAGAAGATGATTTATTCAATAATTTGTATTATTGGATAAGAATTATTAAAAATAATACCGATAACATTCCAATCTTTTTAGTAGGGTATAAATCTGATATAAACTATGAAGAACTTTATGATAAAATCAATCATTTTGTTGAAAACAACCAAATTGAAAAATTTTTTCTATTATCCTCTCATATTGGAATCAAAAAAAAAATTATACTAACCCAATTAGCAAGTAAAATTCTTAAAAACCTTGGTTCAGAATCAAGTTTTATTAAGTTAGAGAAAAGATTAAGAGGTTTAAAAAGAGAATTTTATAAAAAGTTTTTAAATTTATTTTTAATTTGCCCAATTTGTAAGAGAGAAAATCATATTTCATATTTAAAAAAGTTTTATTTTAGTAAAACCACTGATCTAATAAAATTAAGGGAAAGTTTGTTTGCTCTAATTAAAAAATCTAAAAAAATTGACAATATTCTTCAAAATGAAATAAAAATTGGAATTCCATGTTGTGCTTGTCATAAAAATCTCTTTTTTAAAGGAATTTAATAATAATTATATCTAAAATCTTATGGGTTTACCATATTTCTCAATTTTATTACAAAATTCAGGAATCTTTTACTTTATAACTGATTGTTTTTTAAGTTCTTTAGCCCTCTGTTCTAATATTGCCCCAATTTCAGCAAAATCTTTATTACAATACTTATAAATGGGAAGCCATAAG
>JAHLWE010000460.1 GCA_019058135.1 Promethearchaeota archaeon
AAAACATTAGATGAGAGTGAACTCGAAGCCTTATTTGATAATGAAGAAATTGAAGTAAAAAATGATACCCAACTAGAGGAAAAACAGTCCGAAATGGAGCATAATCAACCTGATAATAATCTTTTAAATAATATCCAGAATGATAAACAAATTCATAATGTGCGGGAAAAGATATTTGGAATAAAAGAAAACATTTTAGCCGATCAAATCATAAAGAATAAAAAAAAAAGGGAAGTTATGAATACTTCTGGAAAAAGAGTAATACACCCAACATTGAGCCCTCATGGGAAATATGTAGGTTCTGAGAAAAAACGAGAAATAAATATGCCTTATTCGACGGATATTGCCTTCAATGAGACTTTAAATGAAGCTGCATTGGATGAACAAAACCTTAGAGCTTTTAAAAATGGTAATAAATTAGAAATAAAAGGAAAGCACATTCACATTAAAAAAAGAATGGGAAAATCTAGTTATTTAATTATTTTCTGTGTAGATGCCTCTGGATCTATGGGAATTAAGGACAGAATGGAAACTGTTAAAGGAGCAATTTATTCTATTTTACAAACTAATTATATTCATCGTGATAAAGTTTCTCTTATTGTGTTTCGTCAAGATAGGGCTGAAACTATTTTGCCACCCACCAGAAGTACTGATTTAGCTTATAAGTTATTAAAAGATATTCCTACAGGAGGGACAACACCTCTAGCGGCGGGATTGTTAAAGGCGTTGGATGTAGCTAAAGAAGAAATTCGAAAAAAAAGTGGTTATATCCCTCTAATTATACTATTAACTGATGCAAGAGGCAACGTCTATTTTAAAGATGCAATTGAAGATGTATTAAAAATTGGGAAGGAAATTGCTCAACAAGAAATAAATTTAATTCTTGTGGATACAGAATTTTCAGATGTAAAATTGGATTTCTCTAAAAAATTAGCAAACGTTGCAAACGCCGTATATTACCATATAGATCATCTAGATCAGGAAAATTTAAATGAAATTTTAACCATTGAAGGAATTTTTGAAAATATTTAACTTTTTTTTAGTGTATTATTATGGAAAAAAAAATTGATATTGATAGAAAAATCCCTAAAATCACACTTATTTCAGCTAGTATTTTTATGAAACACATAACCGATGGTATTCAAGAAATTTATAATGAATTAGGCAAAATATTTGAATTTAAGAGTTATTTTTTAAATGATGTAGATTCTGGAAAAGTCAAGAAAGAGGACTTTATCAAAAAAATCTATGAATCAGAAGTTATGCTTATTGACATTCGTGGAAATTGTCCTACTGTTGAAATTTTAGTTGAAACCTACAAAAAAATGGAAAGAGAAGACCCAGAATTATTTGAATCTAAAACTATTATCGCTTTAGTAGGAGGAAATAGCGAGATAAGAAGATTGACTAAAATGGGTGCTTTTGTGGCCAGAAAAATACCAGCTCCTAAAGGAACAGAATATGGAATTGATGAGATACCCAATTTAACTGACGCGGTAAGGTTTGGGCAAAAAATGACTGAAATGATGAAATTATTAGGAAAAATATTACCAATTAAATCGCTTAGACATGCACGTTATTGGGTGCTAATGATGAATTATTGGGTTTATGGCTTTGCTGGGATGGCTTCAAATCATAAAAATATGATATTATTTCTTTTAAAACAATATTTAGGTTATAAGGACTTAGATGTACCAAAACCAGTGAAGATTCCATCTTACGGAATTTATGATATTAAATTGAATAAATATTTTAATAAAATTGAAAATTACTTATCTGAAAAACCTCTTAATCCGAGTAAACAAACAATTGGCCTTTTTTATTATGGAGGTCTTTATTTTGAACAATCATTACCTATTGTTGAGGAATTTACTAATTATTTATCAGATTATAATATAATTCCCGTGTTTTCAGATATTTTGACTAATGTGGAAGCACATGAGAAATTCTTTTTTAAAAAAGGATTAAAGATTGTTAGTTTAATCATAAATCTTCAATATTTTCAACTAAATGGCGGACCTCTTGGAGGTGATGGCTCAGTTACATTAGAATTATTCAAAAAAATGGATATACAACATTTCAATCCAATTATTCAATTTGATATGTCTTACGAGGAATATCAAAATTCACAAGAAGGACTTATTCCAATTAATCAAATAATTGCGGTAGTAATGCCCGAATTGGACGGACGAATCGAAATGCTAACAGTTGGATGTATGAAAAATTTGGGTTATTCAGAAGAGATACATTCAGATGTCTTAGAAATGGCGCCATTACCAGAAAATATTCAATTCACCACTGAAAGAATAAAAAAATGGCTTAATTTACGAGAAAAATTAAATTCCGAGAAAAAAATTGCAATTATTATATATAATTACCCCCCAGGGGAAGATAAAATAGGAAATGCCGCATATTTAGATGTTTCAGAGTCATTAAGAAATTTAATAAACACCTTAATAAAAGAAGGATATACTTCGGAAAAATTACCCGAAGATAAAAACCTTGCGGAAATTTTTATCAAAGATGGTTTCGTTAATAATCCAAAATTTACAAGTATTGATAATTTTAATGGTAAACTTTTAAGTAAAGACAAATATTTAGAGTATTTTAATAGTCTGCCTACTAACCTTCAACAGGAAATCAAAGAATTTTGGGGTGAACTAATAGGAAAGATCATGGTTGAAAATTCGAGCATAAAATTGCCGATTATTCAACTTAAAAATATTTATATCTGTTTACAGCCTTCCAGAAGTACTGTTTCAGGAGATCCCAATGAGTATCACAATAAAAATCTGCCTCCTCATCATCAATATCTTGCCTTTTATAGATATATTGAAGATATAATAAAAGCTGATGCGATAATTCACATTGGAACTCATGGAACAGAAGAGTTTTTACCAGGAAAGGAATGTGCCGGAAACTGTAATGATTATAATCTTAATTTATTAGGGTCCTTACCGAATATATATTATTATCATATAACCAATACAAGCGAATCAGCCATCGCGAAAAGAAGGGCAAACGCAGTAATAATTAATCATGCAGGACCTTCCTTTAAAAATTCTGATTTATATGAAGATCTTGAAAGACTCGAATCTTTAATCGTAGAATATCAAAATCAATTTTCATTAGGTTCTTCTAGCTCCGTTGAATCAGTTAAATCAGAAAGAATTCAAGATCTAGAAAAAGAAATAGACGAAATTGCAAAAAACTTAAATTTAGAATATAGGAGTATTTCAGAGCTTGAAGATCTCTTGTATAGATATAAAGTCTCAATAATCCCAATGGGGCTACATGTTTTAGGAAAAAATTATTGTCTAGAAGAAAAGTTTGATTTAATACTAATGATTCTGATAAATTCTGGTGAAATGCCTCCGGCTATCGAAAATAATGTTTCAAAATTTGGAATTAATGAAAAAGAGCAGTCAGAAAATATAAAAGAGTACCTAATGAATATTATTGAAAAATTATCCTCATTTGTTGAGATTAACAAGAATATAGTTAAAAAAATTAGTAAGGAATTGGAAACTGAATATGATTTAACTCAAGAAGACCACTATTTAATGATTGAATGGATAGGAAATCTCTTGAATAGAATGGATAATTCAATGGAAATGAGTAACATTATCCATGCATTAGAAGGAGGTTATATTGAACCGGGACTTGGAGGAGACCCAATAAGATCACCTCATATTTTTCCAACAGGTCGAAATTCTTTTGGATTTGATCCGCGACTTATACCAAACACAACTGCTTATAGGCGAGGAGGGGAAATTGCTGAAAAATTGATTCAAAATTATAAAAAAGAAAATAATAAATGGCCTGAAACTGTAAGTGTAGTTTTATGGGCTTTCGAAACGATGAAAACCGGTGGTGAAACAGTAGGGCAAATATTTAACTACTTGGGCGTGAGGGCTGTTAAAAATAAATCTATTTGGACTACTGAACTTGAGGTAATACCGCTTGAAGAATTAAATCATCCTCGAATTAACGTTATAACAACTATTTGTGGCATCTTTCGAGACACCTTTCCATATATTTTAGATTTAATAAATCAGGCAGTTGAATTAGTTGTTGATTTAGATGAACCTTTGGAGCAAAATTATGTAAAGAAATCAGTAATAGAATTAAAAGAGCATAGTGCTGAAAATCCAGAAGCAAGAGTTTTTGGGCCACCTCCAGGTAAATATAACACAAATTTAACTGATATTATTTCTGCTGGTCAATGGGAAAATGAAAAAGAACTAATCGATGATTACCTTAATAATATGAGCTATGCATATATGCGAAATCAAAAAATAAAGAGGAGCGTTAAAACATTTTCTGAAAATATAAGAAAAATAAACCTAATGAGTCAAATTCGGGATTCAAGTGAATATCATATAACGGATTTAGACCATTATTATGAATTTACCGGTGGATTAGCCAGAACCTATGAAGAACTAAGTGGTAGAAGGGCCAATATATATATTGCGGATACCTCGAGTAAAAAAATTAAAGTTGACACAATAGAAAAAAGCATAAAAGAAGGAGCAATTACAAGAACTTTAAATCCTCGCTGGATTAAAGGATTGTTAGTTCATAAATACCATGGAGGACAAAAAATTGCAGAAAAAATTGAAAATATATTAGGTTTGGCTGCAACAACACATAGTGTGGATAATTGGATTTGGGATAAATCATACGAACAATACTTCGAAAATGAAGAAATACGAGAGGCATTGATTGAAAATAATAGGTTTGCTATGATGGATATTATAAAAAATATGCTCCAAGCGGACCAAAGAGGTTATTGGGATGCACCTGAGGAAAAGATTGATAACCTAAAGAAACTATTCCTAGAACTAGAAAATTGGGTTGAAATGACATATTAAATTAGAGTAAAAAATTATGTTAATTTTTTGAAAAGAGCTTGGAATTCTGCTTTTACATTTGATAATCCAAGGGTTCCAAGTAAATGTATAGCTCTCTTATTTAAGGAATAAAAAGAGCGTTGTTCATTACGTTTATATTCTTTTCTCTTTTCATTTTTAATGAAATTTTTCTCTCTCAGTATTTTTAGATGATAGTTTAATTTATTTTCTTGGACAGATGATAACAAATTTTTCAATTGGCTGAAAGATAAAGGTTGTTCACTTGCAAAGAGAGTCAGAAGAATTTTATATCGTGTCTTTTCGGAAATGATTTCTAAATCTTTTCTCACATTCTCAAAGTTTTTGGGGGTCTGTATTTTTTCTCACTCCTATGGTTTTTAAAAAAAGTTTCATTGTTTTCTAAGTAAAATATGAAAAAATTAATATTTAAATTTAACTCAAATTTGATTGAGTCAATCTAATTCAATATATAAAAATTTTAGAAGATTAACGAATATATATCCAATTTCATAAAAGAGAGGCAAAAAAATGGAAATCTCACATGATGACACATGGGAACAATTTTTAAATGAATTTCTTGAGATATTCTCTGGAGATGGATTTTTTAAGCATAAAATTTTCATATGTGGCTCGTATATAGATGAAAACTTTGCGAATTTAAAAGAGGTTCAATATATAATTAGTACTAATAGGAATTTGTTAGGTTTTTTTGAGAATCAATTTAAAAGAACTCATAATGAAAATCTGGTGTTTAAATTCGATTTATTGGCGAAATTTTCTGAAGAGATACTCATAGTAATTGAGCATGATAAGGGTGGACATATGGTAGAGATGGGAATAATTATAGCAATAGAAGAATTTCTAAAAAAAACAAAAGTGTTTGTGCTAAAAGATGCTCCGATTACCTATATGTTAAAAAGTGGTGGGCTTTTATCACCATTTTTTTCCAAAGAAAAGAATTTATATTATTTTCAGAATAATGATGATTTGAAATCAATTGTGTTAAAATTGTATAACGTGAAATGACTTATGTTTTTAAAGTTATTTTTTTTATCTAATTAATAAATATCTTAAATTATTATCTTAATCACTTAAAAAATTTCTAAAAATTATTTTATCAATCTTGGACACCAAATTAATAATAACTAAGGTAGTTAAAAAATGTCGAAAAAAGTTAAATATATTGATTTATCAATACCTATAGCTAATGATACATTATGTGACCCTCCACTCACGACGCCCAAGGTCGAATATGGTAATCATAATCGTGGAGCTGAAGAAATGGTTTTTGCATTTCCAAAATTGAAACCTGAAGAGCACTTACCCGATGGAAAAGGATGGGCGACTGAATTAATAACTCTATCAACCCATAGCGGGTCCCATATGGACGCTCCATGGCATTATCCTCCTGTGCAAGATAGAGAGATTGGGGAAAGAAAGGCAATGACAATCGATGAAATTCCATTGGAATGGTGTGTAGGACCTTTAATTGTTCTTGATTGTAATGATTTTGAAGAAGGTTATGTAATGACACCAGAAGACATAGATCAAAAATTAAATCAAATAAATCATAAATTACAGGAAGGAAATATTGTTTGTGTTCATACTAATGCTCCGAAATATTTTGGGACCAGAGAATATATAAATCATGGAGTAGGTGTTGGAAAAGAAGCAACATTACATATTGTTAGACAAGGCGTGCACGTAGTTGGAATCGATGCCTGGAGTTGGGACGCTCCGTTTTTGATTACAGCGAAAAAATGGAAGAAATCAGTTAAAGAAAAAAAACCAAACCCAAGCATTATTTGGGAGGGTCATTTTGCTGGTATCGAATTAGGATATTTCCAAATGGAAAAATTAACAAACTTAGACAAAGTTCCTCCCGTGGGAGCCACGATTTATTGCTTTCCTATAAAAATAGCTGGTGCTAGCGGAGGATGGGTGCGTGCAGTGGCAACAATACCTAAGTAATTTTCAATAACAAATTTTTTTACTTATTATTTATAAAAATAAGATTTATAATACCATTCATTACTGTTTCCCCACTTAATTTTTCAACTAAATACTTGCAGATTATTATCTTTTTATTACCAACATTCTGGATCTCCACAATTTTTCCCTTACAAACTATTTCCTCATCAATATAAACGGGTTTTCCAAATTGCATGGAAATATTTTTTATTAATTTTATATCATCAACCCAATCAATTATCCACTTGGTGATAAAAGAAAATAAAAAATTACCAGCAATAACAATATTATCAAAACCCAATTTTTTAGCATAATTTAAATTAAAATGAAGCGGATTGATCTCATGAATCAATCTATTATACTTTCCGTATACTTTTTTTTCAATTTTTACTTTAAACGGAGGTATTTTTTGGCCAATTTCAAAATTAATTGGATTTTTACTTTTCAATTTCATCTATCACCAGCCAATTTAATAAAAAATTCATGATTATCTATCGCATAAATAGTATCATTCTCGTCTAAAACAGATGTTTTAAAAACAACAGAATAATAAGTTCCTTTTTTACCTGTTTTTTTAACCGGTTCCGTTAAATCAATTTTTACTTTATATTTTTTATTCAATAACATGGCACTATAAAATTCAATTTCCGAACTTGTATGTATAACTCCCGTAGCAAATTTTTGATAAAATTCAGGTCCAATTATAATAAAAAATTGACTTATTGCCCTGTTAGTTATGCTCATAAAATAACCCGGTGGGATTAATCTACCTTTATAGCCCGTTTTTATTGCTACTGCATCATCTAGGTAAATTGAATTATTATCATCAATCAACTCACAGAATTTATTGATTTCTCTCTCATCTATGTCAATCTCTTGAGTTCTCATTTCTCTTACTACTTCTTTTATTCGAGTCTTAAATTTTTTTACTAATTGAGTTTTACTTCCCGCCATTATTTTACTTCTGTTAAATAATTGGATAATTTAATAAAAATTAAATTTAGATATTTAAAAAAATTCTTTATGTAACTTATTTGATAAATGGATTCTATAGAATTTTTTTTATTTAATATTTATACGTTTTTTTCTAAAATATAAATATATAATTAAGAAAAAAGAAAAAAAATATATGTTTGATGTAATAGTTTCAGGAGCAGGACCAGCAGGGTCAAAATGTGCCGAAATCTTGGCTAAAAATGGTTTTAAAGTAGCCTTAATTGAAAGAGATATAAATTGGCGAAAACCTGGTGGCGGAGGTTTAAGTGTAAGGCTTTTTAAATATTACCCTCAATTAAGAAGCTTAAATCTTCATAAAAAGCACACAATGAAGATGTATTCTGCTG
>JAHLWE010000461.1 GCA_019058135.1 Promethearchaeota archaeon
CCAGCAGATCCATATACACTAGGTAGTGGGCTATTCCTTGGAATGGCTATAGGAGGAGGTTGCTTGGCAGCTCTCGGTGTAGTTGTATTATTATTATCTAGAAGAACTCTGTAATAACAATAATAAATAAAATAAAATTTAACTTTCTTTTTTTTTTTATTTTGTTCCTTAAAACATATAATTATTTTTTAGATTTTCAACCTTTTTTCAAAAGAGAAATATAAAATAAATAAGAAAACATAAAAATAATAAAATTTAAACAACATCTAAGGTGATTTTAATGGCTACTATTGAAGAGATTAAAAATTCTTTGAATAATTGGGCAAAAATGTTAGAAAATCCTGAAATTGCGGAAGAATTTGAAGGATATAATAAAACAATGCAATTTATATTTCCTGATATTAACCTAAACTTACAATTGGTTTTTAAAGAAAAAACTGCAAAAGTTGTAGATGGATTTAATGATACGCGGAAATAAGTTTAAAAGTTAATTCAGACCTCTTTATGGGCATATCCACTGGAGATATTGACCCAATGGAATCATTTATGAATGGCGAATTAAAACCTAAGGGAAATTTAACTGATTTGGAAAAATTGGAAATTTTTATGGATATAGATTAGAATAACTTTTCTCCTTCTTATTTTTACCTATGTAAAGAATGAAAAGATTTCCAATTATATATTTAATATCTTCTCTTAATAAACATAGTAATTACTTCTAATATACCATCAATTATCATAAATAAAATTCCTAGAAATAAAAGTGGATTGTAATAACCATTATATTGAAAAAGAAAATAGATATCAATGAAATATATAATCCAAATTATAACTATAATAATTGTAAAAATAACTAAAATTCCATAAATAATAAGTAATCTTCTCATCTTATTTTCTATTTTCTGTATTGGACTTATGTTAATTTAAATGAGAGATTAATTAATAAATTTCCCATGTTTTCCTTTCCCATCCAAAAAGCCTTGAGATCCTTTTAAGTGTTCTTGACTTGCTAAAGTTTTAAGACCATGTTCAAATTCATTTGCTAATGCATCTTTTAAATTTAATCCAAATTGTTCATATACCGAAAATCGATCCTCTCTAAGACATGTTTGTGGAAATGAAGCAATTTCTCTGGCTAATTTTTCAGCCTCCTCTCTTGACTTATCAACATCAACAACTCGATTTGCAAGACCCATCCTGAATGCCTCTTCAGCAATAATAGGTCGTCCTGTAAGTATCATATCCAATGCATTACTTAATCCAATTAATCTTGGAAGGCGTACCGTACCACCGTCGATAAGCGGGACTCCAAATCTACGGCAAAAAACTCCAAAAACTGCATTTTTTTCAACAATTCGCAAATCACACCATAAAGCGAGCTCTAATCCTCCAGCAACTGCATATCCAGCAACTGCAGCAATTACGGGTTTTGATAAAACCAACCTAGTTGGTCCCATTGGGCCATCTCCTTTCTTCTCTATTCTATTTCCATTTCCCATGGCTATTGCCTTTAGATTTGCACCCGAACAAAATATCCCATTTGCACCCCAAAGAACCGCTACACGTGCATTCCTATCCTGTTCAAACTCTCGAAACGCATTTGCAAGTGAAGTAGCGCTTTTTCGATCAATTGCATTCTTAACTTCAGGATTATCAATAATTACTGTAGTTATCACTCCATCTTTTTCTACTCTTATTGAAGAATTCAGAAAGGTCATCTCGAATTTATTTTAATCAAATATTTTTTATTTCAAAGTTATTTAAATAGAAAGATTTTCTTTTCATCCATTTCTTAAGACAGTATGATATGCACCCTTTATTGACATATATTTCCATTCATTAATTAACATCTTAGACAGATATTTTCTTTCATTTTTACTTAAAATAATCTCTTTTAATCTCTTAATATACATTTCATATCTATTTTTCTTGATAAATAAGTCATTTGATCCCAACATTCATTCTTAATTTCAAGTATTTTTCCTATTACTTAAAATAAAGATCTTGAATTTGATTGCTAAACTAAAAGAAATTAAATCTGATAAATAATCAGAGAATAAAAAAAAATAGGATTCAGTAATACACTCTCATTTTTAATGATAACGAGAAGCTCCTTTCTTCCTTCTTAATCCTCTAAACTCATCAATTCTTCTCAGCCAGTCTGCCAAGTCAGGGTCCAGTTCATAATATCTGACTTCCTTATAAGTTCTGTATCGATATTTGAGTTCGAAATAATGTCGATCTTTATCCGAAAACAAATAATTACCAAATACGGGAAATTTTTTTGCGTAATCATCGGAACTGACCAATTTTAAATGAGGATGGGCGGCTTCAAACTGCCTTATTTTCCCGTTCAGTCCGTAAAGTGTTTTATCCTCAAAGATTTTTGAGAATTTGATGAATAAAGGTTCATCCGGGGCATCCTCACACCAATTATGGGAATTTAATAAGCTCAAATCTCTTCCGCCTACTTTCTTTATTTAAAAATATCTTCCATCATATCCTCATCGGTGATGTTGGAAAATGCTTTCATAAAAAGAAAAAGCTGGTAGGAAGGGTCTTTTAGCGAACAAAATGCTTTTCTCTCCAAAATCATATTAAAGTCGATCTCACCCAGCACCACTATCTTTTGTAATCACGCAAAATCCTTGAGAATTTTAAAAATTTCTATTGTAAAAGATA
>JAHLWE010000035.1 GCA_019058135.1 Promethearchaeota archaeon
CATTAAAGTAGTGTTTTTTGATTATACCAGTTCACTAAAAAAAAACACCATCATGGATAAAATTGAGAAATATCAACATTCCAAAATTATGTTATTCATTGTCGGGACATATTGGTTTCGAAATTGGATTGGTCGAGTTAAGAAATTACCTAAAGATAAAAGAATTAAATATCCCGAAAATATTCGAATTATTAAATGGAATCTTTTTGCCGATTTGCTAAATTTAAGTGATGATAATCGGAAGCGACTTAAGGAAATTATTAAATTAAGTAGATTAAAAGATTTAGAAACCTTGAGAAGGCTTAACGAACAAAATAATTATAAATTGCATCGTTTAAAAAAATCTAAAAATAAAAAAAAGGGGTCTAAAAACAATTTAGATGCATTTTTGTCGAAAATATAAAAAACAATGACAAAAACAGTTTGGAGATAAATGCTTTGTTGGTATCGTTGGAAAAAAATATAAGTTTTCTTAAAACGAGTTTATACTTTAACATACATTTGACAATGGCAATGACCAAGTTCTTCAGCTTCATCTAAACATTCTTCACACGGGCATATGTTTTCGTCAATATGCTGGAGTTTACAAGGGCAATAAGGAGCTCCTTCTTCTGTAATAAATTTATTTTCCCCCTTCAATAATACATTGACTTTTTTCTCTTCGTTCAATTTTATTTTATAATTTCTCACTTTAAATATTCTCTCAATGATTCGACCATCCCCTAACTGAATGTTATATTTAAATTCCTTTTTTTCCTCGTTAAAAGCAGTATTATAAACGTCTACAAACTTTTGACAGTCTTCAATTGTTTTAACCATATTTTCTCACTTATTATTGTTCTTGATTAATTAACAATGCGATTTCTTCATTTTATATTTTTTCCTTATTAATTAAAACCGCTTCTTCTATTTAAAAACACTTTATGAATTTTCAATTTGTTTCAATTTCTTATATTCATACATATGCACGCTTAAAAAGAAGAAATAAATAATAAAGAAATACCAAAATTCACTTGCAAGAAAAAGATTTAATAAAATCATTAAAATAAAAACAAGAATTTCTAAAATTTTACAGAATTTATTATTATAATATCTAAAAACAAAAAAGGAATGCGCCACTTTATATTTTGAAAGAATTTCATCCATATTTTTCATATCTTCTGATGTAATTAATAATTTTAATCCAATTGTTTTTCCGGTATAGAATAAATTTGTACCCCAATCAAATGTATCAAAGACAACATGAATTAAGAGAGTAATTCCGCACAATATTAATAAAAGATTGAAAATAGCTATTCCTAAAATTAAAACTATGATTCCTGGCCAGATGGAGTGGGTAAGGAGATTCCTATGGTTATGATCTTTTGCATATTTGGAAAAAAAAACATCGAAATCAATAATAAATGCACAAAAAATAATCATAAAAAATTCAAATAAATTAATCTGAAGAAAGAAGTGGCTAATCGAGGCAATTATTACTCCAATGGCGTAATGTACATTTATATGCATAACTGTTCATTAAAAAATAATCTTTTTATGATTTTTTTGGATTAATTTTAGTTTTCAATTAGATATATTTTTTATTTTTTATTCGCTTTAAAACCATTTCCTTAGATTGGAACCCCTTCGGTCCTTTCATTTCAACTAAATAAGAAGATGCAGCAGACGCAAGATAACTTGCATTTTTTATTGATTCCCAATCTTTCGAAGATTTTAAAAATTCATACATAAAAACAGACATATAGGCATCTCCGGCACCTGTTTCATCTACAACAAGATTAGATCTAAATGCAGGGATTTTAATTATTTTCTCTCCTTTCCTTGCAATTAATGAGCCTTTTTCACCAAGAGTAGTAATTATTAACGAATCATTCATTGTTAATTTATCAATTGATTTAATAGGGTCTTTTATTCCTGAAAGTGTCCTCATCTCTTCCTCGGAGCCTTTTAAAATCAGATTGTCATTAATTAAATCACTTATATATGAAATCTTTTTGTTGAAACTTTTATCATATTTTAATGATATTTGCCCAGAATTATCAATTTTTCTGATAAATCCTTGGAGATCAATGGCAATATAACTATTCTTCAAATTTTTTACTAAATTTTCTATGTATTCAATATCTATTTCATTACATAATGTGCATAAAAGAATAGCATCTGGATTTTTTGAAATATAATTTAATGGAAAATTCTTAAAATTGAGATTAGGACTTTTAGAAATTAAGGTCAAATTTCTGGTATGATTAAAATAATTTAAAACAAAATTTGTATTTTTTGAATGGCTCCATGATATGCCATCTAGATTAATATTTCTTTCGAGAAATTCTCTCAGAAATTCCTTTTTGAAATTTATACTTCCTAAATTTGAAACTATTCCAATCCAAGCATCACTAGTATATGTATCTAAAGCGAGTGATCCATATGTAACTCCACCTCCAATGGTTTGCATGCTATCCTGATTGAATCTAATAATTTTATCTAATGCAAAATGCCCGCAAAAAATAAATGTGAGTTTTTCCTTTAAGGCAAATTTTTTTGAATTATTCATTAACCCATCAAAATAATTAATTTTTTTTTTAAAAATAATTAATATCTTTTATGATCTTAATTTGGAAATCATTTCATCTTTTTTTTTAACTTCAAATTTTAATTTATTAATCTTTTTTTGTAAATCCTCGATCAATCCAGCAAGAGCTCCAACTCCTGAACTAACAGTAGTGGAAGCTTCAGTTTGTTTTGATTCAAGTTCCATAATAATTGTTTCCTTTTCTTTTAATCGTTCTTCAAGTTTTAAAATTATATTTGGATCTTCTGAAGTTAATTGAACAGACTCTAATTCCTTTAATTTTTGTAATAATCTCTCATTTTTATTTTCAAGTTCCATAATTCGCTCGAAAGCTGCTTCTTGTCCTTGAATTGACTTTAAATTTCTAAGATCTGCTTCGAGTCTCTCTGTATATTTTTTGCTTATATTTAATTTGTCTTGTAAATCTTTGCATAATACATTTAAAGAAGCAGATGTTTCAACAACAGGGGTTGGTGCTTCCGTAATAACCTTTGCATCTTCTAATTTTTTAATTTGATTCCTTAATTCATTATTAAGATTTGTAAGCTCTGCTATTTGGCTATTTTTTTGTAGAAATTCTTGTCTAAAATTATTTAATTGTGATTGATCACTTAAGGCTGAAGTACTGATCTTTAGTTTCATAATAGAAATTTCATTTTCTTTTTCTTCTAATTCTCTTCTTAACACATTTACTTGCGGTGGCAATTGAATGATATCGCTTTTCTTTTGAGTTTCTAAAAAAGCTACATGTTCTTTTAAATTTTTAATTACATTCTCTGCCTCACTTAATAATTCTACATTCTTCATTATTTTCTGTTTTAATTCTTCGTTTTCTTTAGTAAGTTGGTTAAATTCAATGGTTATTTCAGTTAATCTGTCAATAATCCCGGCAACACGGTTATTTTTTTCTGCCATAATAATTATAAAATAGTTTTTTATTTTAAAAAAAGTTTAATTTTTAGTATATGTTTTCAATATTTTTGTTTTTATTGATTAAAAATCCTAATAATAATCCTGAGAGCCCTCCGAATAAGTGAGCCCAAATGTTTATTTCAGGTTGTCCTATCGATTGGACTAAAAAAAACATCAAATAAATTATTCCAAATAATATTGCACTTTTATCATATCTTACATAACTCATTATAGCAGCACCAATTAGGCCAAAAACACAACCAGATGCACCTAAACTAATGACATTTGAAGGTAAGAGAAATAGACTAAATAGGTTTCCAATAAAACCGGACATGAAGTAAATCACAATATATTCAATTCTACGATAATTTGATTCTATTCCAATACCAAAAAGAAAGAGAAAAATCATATTATTAAAAAGATGCAATAAATCAGCATGCAAAAACATAGCTGTAAAAAGCCGATAAACTTCTCCCTCATAAACGTTTACTTTGATTTGAGAGAGTAATATCACATAATCTTGTCCAAGTCCAACATTTATTATAAAATAAGCCATTACATTAATAGTTATTAAAACTAGAGTAATTCTAGCTTTTTTTATTGATTCTTCGTCTATAACTAGCATTTTAATTGGTTTTAAATTCAATTATATCGTCATAATCCCTGAAAAATAGCCTACACTATACTCACACGGTCCAGTTCCCCCTCCCTTGGCATAACTTGTGTAATATTTTAATACTTCAGGAGTTTTTACATCTAAATTATTACAGATAAGCATTAAAGTAGTTATTGTTTGAGGCCCGCACACTGTTGTTGCTCTAGCGTGATTAAAAACCTTTTCAGGATTATTCTCCTTAAAACTATCCATAACTTTTTGATCTTTAACCCTCATTTCTTCTAAATCTTTTTTTGGATTCATTATATCCCTAGGTTGCTTATGGGTCATGTCAGAAGAGGCTATTACAACGATATCTTTATTTTCTGACTTAATAACGGTTGCAATATCAATTGCGATATTTTTTAATACTTCAAAATTCATAGAACCTATTGTGATGGGAACTAATTTTGATTTATTAGCCGAACAGTAAACAATAAATGGTAATTGGACCTCAATGTTATGCTCACGACTATGAGGGAATCCAAGATATGCCGATTGGTCGATTTTTATCGCATTGCTATTCTCTGCAATTTTTTTCCCTAATTCCGAATCGATCTCAATATCACCTAAAGGGGTTTCCCAAAAACCTTCTTCCAATAAAGCAATCCCACTATAGCCTGTATGGGTTGTACCTAAAACTATAACAGTATCAGGAATTTTTTCCCTAAATAAATTAAAAAATGTAAAAGATGCACAAGCAGCTGAATAGACATATCCAGCATGAGGAGATATTCCTCCATAAATTGTTCTACTTTCCTGATTCTCACATTTAAAAGGCTTTCCTACTCCAAAATTTTTATCTAAAAATGATTCTTCGATAATTGATATCAAATCTGGTTCATATCTTGGATAAAATCCACCAGCTACAGCCATTCGTCTTTTTAAAACCATATTTTTCACTATAAAATATAGTATTTTGTTTTTTATAATGATTATAAAAACAATAAATTACATTTTAAACATTATTTATTTTATTTAAATAGGATATCATTTAGGTTATCATTTTTATTAAATTCATATAAAATTATTAAAAGAATTTAATAAATATTGTTTATGCGAAGTTTGGATCAATGTCCCTTATTCGCACGGGCTGAAACCAGCAACCCCTATCCAATAGCCCGTGGGGGCATTTCGGATTACTTTAGGCGCTCGATATGAGAATCTTTTTCCACAATTGAGGGATACCTTCGGAGATGATCCAATGCCGGATATGATTTTATTAATTTAATTAAATAGAATTTAATATATAAATTAAACAACCCTTGAGATTTCTAATTATTAAAACATCAAATGTTTTCATAATAAGATTTGAATAAATTTTAATATAAAAATTGAATAATCTTTATGATCTTTAACAAAATCTATGATGATATTCTATCTAATTTTACTTCTTCAGAAAAAAATTTGCTAACTTTACTCAATAAGATCGAAAAATATTAGTATAAATAAACTCTTAAAATAAATCAAATAATCAGATTTATGATTGTATATGGTAAAGGAAAACGTAATATCACTTGATGAAATCAAAGAAGAAGATATTCCAGAGGTTATCCCTGCGAAATTAATCAATTCAAGGGTAATTATCTTTAATCCGCTATACGGTTCTTATTTATATGTGAATAATTTTTATGGAAGTCCATTGGGTATAAATAAACCTAGATTGGAATATTATTCTAAACCTACGGAACTTTCATTAATTGAAGCACAATATTTGTTGGAATCAGGAAGAATCAGCATATTTGATGTAGAATTAAATAAAAACCTTACATCAGAAAAATTTTTTGAATTTGCTAAAAATAAACATAATATGTTCGAGGACAAATACAAAATCTATAAAGATTTAAGAGATAAAGGATATGTGGTTAGACCCGCATTAAAATTTGGCGCAGATTTTGCGGTCTATAAGAAAGGACCTGGATTAGAGCATTCCCCATTTATCGTTCAAGTATTGCGGAGCGATTCTAATATTTCAGCAATTGAGATGGTAAGAGCTGGCCGACTTGCCACATCTGTGCGGAAACGCTTCATTATTGCAAATCCGCAGACTAAAACTTATTATGTTTTAAAATGGTTTAAACCTTAGATATTTTACATTCCTTCAATTTAATGTTTTGTTAAAAATGTTATTAGCTATATGCTATAATTCGAATCAAATCTGCAATATTTTCAATTAAGTCGGCCATTTCTTCAATTTTCTGGACGGCTCCTTTTACTTTTAAAATAGTAATTACATCTAAATCAGTTGAATCGTATAAATAATTCTCAAAATCTCTATATTCTGAATCTATTTCATGTTCTAGCAAATGCAATTTTTTTGATGTATCAAATGCTTTCTCTCTTGGCCCTAATAAGCTTTTAACTGCCCATGTTAATGCTTCTCCCATCTCTATAGATTTTTTTATGATAGAATTGATCCTTTCATTAATGTTTTTTGAAAGTTTTTTATCAATATACAATATTCTATCTGTAAATTCATTTATATAATTTAAAATCCCATCAGTTTTTAGAACTAAATCCAATAATGTACTTAATCCTTGTGATTCTGCTTCGGCGAATTTTTTTATCATTCTTGCTTTTAATTCATCCGCCTGTTCTTCTAAATTGTTTATTTTTTCTTTTTTTTCATTAATTTCTTTTTTATCTCTTGCTTCAGTCCATAATTTGTAAAATAAATGCATCTCTTTCATACTATTCATAGTAATTCTCACATGTTCTATTAGAATTTCAATTACATGGTTTTTTAATTGATTCAAGTGTTCCATCCCATCAAAAATTTAGTGATTTGTCTAATAAATTAAAACCTATATAAATCATGAAATTTACTCTTAAAAAAGTTTTTAAATTTTGAAAGAATCATAATTTTATGTCTTTAGAAGAGAATGAAACGGCAGAAACTAGATGGAATGTTAAAACTTTCGCTTTTGCTGGTTTGTTTATCACATTAGTAATAATTTCTCTCTACTTATTATATCATATGTTTTTTGTAGATGAGACTTTTCTTTATATGATTGTAATAGAATGGTTTGTTAATCCAATTGCTGTGTTAGGATTTCTTGGAATCTTAATTTTTATCTTAATTATGGGAATTCAAGGTTTATTAGTACCTATACCTTCTGAAATAGTATTAGTAGCTACTGGAATGATCTGGGGGCTAATAGGAGGAGGGATTATGGGTATTATTGGATCAATGGTAGCAGCACTCTTATGTTTTTATATAAGCCGTAAAGGTGGAAGACCGTTAGCTGAAAAATTTGTTGGGAAAAAAGCTTTATTCCTAGCTGATAGATTTATTGATAAATATGGGATGGGAACAATCATAGTGGCAAGATTTCTACCTTTTATAGCATTTGATCCAATCAGTTATGCATCCGGGTTGGTCGATTTGGATGTGAAAAAATATTCAATAGGAACATTTATTGGTTCTATTCCAAGAGCTTTCTTCTACTCATGGCTTGGAAGTATTTTATTTCCTCCTGGAATGAGTTTTCCAATTAATTTAGAAGATATTCCTCTTGCAGAGTTAGAAGCTTATTCAGCTAATTTCAATTTTCTTTTAATAATAATATTGGGTGTTTTAGTAATACTTTTTGGCATTTACTACCTATTCTCAATTTATTTAGAGAGAAAAGCTAAGATAAAACGTGAGAATTCAAACGCAAAAGAGTGAAGATAAATTTAAATTAATGAAATTATATATTTTAATAAATCTCAAGAATATTATTAAAAAAAATTAAAATTCCTCCCAAAAATAGATTTTAAATTTCCTCAAGGAAAAAACAGTTAGAAATATAGGATGGATATAAGAAAAAAAAGGAATAAAAGTATTTTAAGGCGCTGGAAACTATACTGGGAAATTTCAGAAGTCGGTGCGATTGCTCGTCGATATTTTATTATGAACTTTACAGATGGTCTTTTAACAACGCTGGGAATTATAATCGGAATCTTTACTTTATATATAAGAGATCAATCTCTATATTCAACAACTGATATCCTTATTATACCTGGCATTGCTACAGCAATTGCTATGGGTGTTTCTGGTATCTCTGGATCTCTCCTTTCTGAAGAAGCTGAAAGAGCAAAAATCAATTACGACTTGAGAAAAGCGATGGCAATATATGAAGAAAAAGATGATTCCAAGTATGAAGCAAGTGATCTGAATAAAAATAATCAATTAAAAGAAGAAATATTGAAGCATATGATTGGTTTAAGCCGAAAAGCGAAAGAAACCTATATTAAAAAACAAATTGAAGTTGAATTAGACAAGATATCTCATAAGAAAGAAAAGGATATTAATGAGAAAGCAGAAGATTTTGCTTCACGTATTTTGGCTATTATTAATTGACTTTCTTCATTCTTAGGAGCATTACTAATG
>JAHLWE010000462.1 GCA_019058135.1 Promethearchaeota archaeon
ATAGTAATCAAAAGCTTCTTCATATTTCCCCCATGTTGCATTAGGAACAATTACAAAATTAGTAACAGGCACCATAATAAGAATGGTTACAAGTATGATGATTATTGCTATATTTCTACCTGTATGACTTCGAGCCTGATTGGGGGTTGGAGCGACAGATTTTGCTCTTGTAGGTATTATCCCTGTTTTAATATCAGCACCACATTCGGGACAAAATTTTACATCATCAGATATCTGTTTTCCACAATTTGAACAATACATTTTTTTTTAAAACTCCTAATAATTGTTAAAAAAATAAGATTTCGCTATATAATAAAATATTTTTAGACCAATCTTTAGCACATTTAAAGTCTAGATTGTATAAAATCTCTATGCTAATAAATAATAAATTGAAAAAAAAAACAGAAATAAAAACTTATTTTCTTCGCAATAAAAGAAATTCAATAAACTTTCTTAATTTTTTTACGGAATTAAATAGTTTAACATTTCTTTCTTCTAAATATTCTTGAAATATTTCCCAATTTTCCTTTTTATCGGTTGGAGCTTCATTAATAATTTTTTTTACTTGTTGAAAATTCTGAGTATAAATCAATTCGTCATTTATTCTATTCGCTTCATCTGATAACAAAAACAGATAATATTCATTTAAATCCCAAGGATTCATTATAAAATCATCTTTATTTCCATCCCCCGCTTTTCTTCCACGTAACAATCGTGTATCTACCATTGTTGGTAATATTATATTAAAGGTGATGTTCTCTTTTTTATATTCCGCTGCTAACGCCTTAACTAAACCGACTACACCCCATTTACTAGCGGTATAAGCTGCAAACAAGGGCATTACCGTTTGATAAACACCACTCCCAGTCACAATAAACCTGGCTTTGTTTTTTTTATCATCCTTTCTTAAATGTGGTAAAGCAGCTCTTAATGTATAATAGACACCAAGAATATTTACATCAAGGATTTGTCGGAATTTCTCAATTTCGAATGTATCTGAAGAACCCCTACGAGAATATCCTGCATTTGCAATAACACCATCTAATGGACCAAGTTCATTATGTAAGGTTTTAAAAATGTTCTCTGTATCATCATATTTCGAAATATCCCCAGTCACTATGACAACCTTTGCTCCAGATCCTATATTTTCTATTTCTTTTTTCACATTATCTAATTCTTCTCTAGTTCTTGATGTCAATCCTATATTAGCTCCTTCCCTTGCACAAGCCAATGCAACTTCCTTTCCAATACCCCGCCCTGAACCTGTTATAACGATATTTTTTCCTTTTAATAACATAAAATTTCAACTAATGTTAATTTAATATTATAATTATTTCTTACTTAACTTTTCAAATAGTTTTTTGAATTCCTGACCGTTTCTATAATAACCCATTGAATTAATTACTCCCAATGCCTTTCCAGTACTTTTTAAATCTTTTTTAATCTCAGCAGGTATACCAACTACTAATTTTCTTGGAGGTATTTCCTTATTTGTTAAAACCGCCCCACCAGCTAATAAACAACCTTCGCCTAATTTGGAATTATTAAGGACATTAGAACCTATTCCTATTAAACATCCATTTTCAATAACACACGGTCCATGAATCATCGCATGATGTCCAACAATACAATTATCTCCAATTATTGCTTCTTTATCGACTTCGGTATGAACAGTTACATTCTCTTGAATTGAAGTAAATTTTCCTATTCGAATTCTGCCCCAATCTCCACGCAACACTGCACCAAACCATATATTTGATCCCTCTCCAATCTCAACATCACCTATAATTACTGCAGTTGGGGCGATGAATACCGATTCATGAATAATTGGTTTTTTTCCACTATGAGGACTCTCAATTATCATAATATATTCACTATAAATTTAATAAAACATAAAAAGTCTAATATAATAAAAAATTAGATAATAAATCACTTATGATATGCCTTTTGGCTGTTAAAAGCTCTTACGTGACGGCTCCAATTAAATTTTCTTAATTTAGCGCTCGCTCCGAAGCCACAACTTGCACAAACTTTTTTCTGCCTGTGATAAGATCTATTTCCACATCTACGGCATATTCTGTGGCTGGCTCTTTTGTTATGTTTTCCAGAACTTGGTGTTCCTTTTGTCATTATTTATTCACTCCTTTTAATTTAATATTCCACTCCTCCATTGTCACTTATATCTTCATCTTCATCTACCATCAATTGGGAAATCTTTTCTTCACTTAGATTTATGGTTTCATATTTTTGTCCAATTAGTATAATGCTTGCACCACGTATCATAATATTTCCAAGTTCTTTTTCTCGATGTCCCCCTGGTCCCAAATAAATTTCTCTTGCATCAGATAATAAAAGATTCAAATGATTATCAAATTCAATTATCTTTCCAACTATGTAAGTGTTCCAGATTTTAATTTTTATCCTTACACTTGGCTGATGCGTTGCTTTTGCTAAATATTTATGAATATTCTGTACGTGTTCCAAAATATCTTCGACTGAATTTAATTAGATTATAAGTTGTATTTTGTTTTAAAACTTAAATATTTTTTTATTTTAAGTGTTGATTTCAAGCGAATATTCTCGTGATTAATAAAAAGCTTATAATATTTAATCACATAATTTAACTAAACCTTGGTTAAATTAAATAATAATTTACGGATTTAGAATAAAATGGCTTACAAAATAGGTTATATTGATCCAAGTTTTAATACTCCAGAAGAATTAATTATGGCAGCAAATTTAATTCCATATAGAATTTTTGGGGATCCGACAATTGATCTAATGGATGCTAATAAATTCGTGCCCCCAAATCATTGTTTCTGGGCAAGAAATTGCCTTCAGAGAGGGTTAAATGGATTGGATAAAGAAATAAAAGGAATTATTATAACTCACGCATGTGATTGTTCAAATCGTGAATATGATATATGGTTTGAGCATGTTTCCTATGATTTTTATTATTACTTAAATGCACCATTGAAGCGAGATAAATTATCTTTAAAATTTTTCATTAATGACTTAAAAGAATTAAAATTTCAACTAGAAGAACATTTTGGGGTTGAAATAACTGATAAAAAACTTTATGAAGCAATAAATTTAACGAATGAAATTCGTAAGTTATTAAAAAAGATTTCTGAATATAGAAATAAAGGTTTATTGTTAGGATCAGAATTTCACGCAATTATTAAAAATGCATATAAATCGGATAAAAAGGATGTTTTACACAACTTAAAAGAAAAAACAAAAAAGTTGGAAAACAAAGAACCTTTACCCTACATTGATACTAGTAAAAAAAGGATTTTATTAACCGGCTCTATTTTAGATGATACAGAAATACTTAAATATCTAGAAAGCTTAGGTTTTGAAATTATTACTGACGATTTATGCATTGGTACAAGATATTTTCATCACAAAATAGAAATAACTGGAGACCCCATAAAAGATATTGCGAACTTTCATTTATCAAAACCACCCTATTCCACCGAACATCCTTCATCGGGGAGGTTTGATTTTATTAAAGGTCTTGCTGAAAAGTATCAAGTTCAGGGAGTAATATGTTTGGTTCAAAAGTTTTGTGAGCCTTTACTTTATGAATATCCCTTTTTTAGAGATTCATTTAAAAAGATTGGAATGCCTTTTATTTTTTTAGAAAAAGAATATAAGAGAGAATCGTATAGCCAGCTCACGACGAAACTCGAAGCCTTTAAAGAAATTTTGCGAGGTGTTAAAAAATAACAGCACAAAAACCCAAAAGTAAAATATTGAATTCATCTTTAAAAGTTAAAAATTTAATGGGACGCCATTATTTAGCTATAGAACAAGCCACTCGAGATGGAACCCCTACGGCATGGGCTACTAGTGGGACTTCTGTCGAGATGCTTTATACTTTTGACGTTCAGCCAATTTTACCAGAAAATGCTGCTACTATTTCCGCCGCTCAAAAGGTATCGAAGGGATATATTG
>JAHLWE010000463.1 GCA_019058135.1 Promethearchaeota archaeon
TATTTGACCTGAAGAAAAAGGGATTGAAACTTTGCTTCATAAGTTGGTGTTGCTGGTGTTGCTTCAAGTAGATATAATTGACCTGAATAAAAAGGGATTGAAACATTTTCCCGACCAAGACACGTATTTTATTATTCGACATGTAGAAATAATTGACCTGAGTAAAAAGGGATTGATAAATTTATTTGATAAAAAATTTATGATAGAATTAAGAATATTTTATTAACCACCTTATTAATTTTTAATGAGCTAACCACAAATTATTTTCTAAAAATTAAGATTTTAAAATATTTAAAGGTTCAAGAAATGTTTCTTGACAATTTTTCTTTAGCTAAATTCCAACTAACAATTTCCCCCATTGACAAAATAATTCTACCTAAATATAAAGGTTCTACTTTTAGAGGTGGCTTTGGACATGCATTTAAAAAAGTTGTTTGTGTTAATTCTCATAAAGATTGTTCAGAATGTCTATTAAAGGAAAAATGTATATATTCATATGTTTTTGAAACACCTCCTCCCAAAGATACAACAATTATGAGAAAATATCCTTATGCTCCCCATCCTTTTATTATTGAACCCCCTCTTGATGAAAAAAGAGAATTTGATGATAATGATAATTTAGATTTCGGTCTAACTTTGATAGGAAGAGCAATTGATTATCTTCCATATTTCATTTTTACTTTTGATGAATTAGGTAGAATTGGATTAGGAAAAGGAAGAGGGAAATATCGATTAAGAGAAGTTAAAAACATCTTTCAAAGTAATGACAATGTAGAGGAATCTTTAATCTATAAAGGAGATGATAAAATCCTAAATAATAAATACAAAATTCTTTCTTTTAAAGATATTATTAACCGAACTAAAAAAATTCCTAAAAGAGAAAGAATAGAACTTCAATTCATAACTCCTACAAGAATAAAGTATAAAAATAAACTAATTTCTGATCTTGAGTTTCATATATTAATAAGAAATTTGCTTAGAAGGGTATCTTTGCTTTCATATTTTCATTGTGATGAGAAATTAGATATAAATTTTAAGGAAGTAATAGAAGAATCAAAAGATATAGAGATAGAGAATTCAGATTTAAATTGGTATGATTGGGAAAGATATTCTCATAGACAAAGAGAAAGAATGTCACTCGGAGGATTTGTAGGTAAAATAACATTTAAAGGAAACTTAAAAGAATATTTACCATTACTTTATTTAGGACAGTATACACATGTTGGAAAACAAACAAGCTTTGGATTAGGGAAATATTTAATAAATAGAATATAGGAAGGATTAACATTTTATGAAAAATAATAATCAAAATGTAAAAAACACAATAATCTTAGGTGCTTTATTGCATGATATTGGGAAATTTTGGGAAAGAGCAAGAGAAAGAGATGAGAACGGTAATCCAATAGAAAATTTGGGTTCAGAATTTGAGGAAGTTACTCCAAAGCCTCGTCATTATCATGCTCGGTGGAGTGCTCAATTTACTAAAGAAAACCAATTTCTTTTTTCAGATCCAGAAAAAATAATTGATTTAGCTTTATATCATTCAAATCCAAGAAAAGAAAATATTAATGATCAATTTGTAGAAATTGCAGATAAGTTGTCTTCAATGGAACGAAGGATGGATGAAACAAAAGATGTAGATGAAATTAGAGAATTTCCAAAAAGCTGGGAAGTTCCCCTTATTTCAATTTTTAATCGAATAAATTTAACAGAAGAAAGAAAGAATCATAAGCTTGAATATAATTTGAACCCTCTTTCTTTAAACAAAGATATAATTTTTCCTATAAAGATTGGTAAATTTCCTCGAAATGCTTATAAGGAAAGTTTAAAAGTGAGGATAGAAAAAGATTTGAAGGACCTACGGAATATAAGAATCAGCCAAGATGACATTTTAACCCTATACTATCTTTTATATAAATATTTATGGTGTATTCCTTCTGCAGCTCCTTCTAAAGATGAAAAGAGAGTTCCTGATATATCCCTATTTGATCATGCAAAAACCACTGCCGCTATTGCTGTATGTCTTTCAGACTCCCATAAGCTCTATGATGTAAAAAACTTAAAAAATTTAAAAGGAGCTTTAAGGGAGGAATATAAGAAGAAAAAAGGTAGTGCCATAAACGCGAAAAACAAAACGCTATCTCCAAAATATGAGATAATTTTAAAAGAACCTTTCTTTTGCCAGGTTTCTGGGGATATTTCTGGAATTCAAAATTTTATTTATTCTATATCACAACATAAAAGCGCTCCAGGAGTATCAAAAAGACTAAGAGGAAGGTCTTTTTATTTAACCTTAATGACAGAAATTTTCGCTCGGTATTTACTAAGAGTAGTTAATTATCCAATTACTAATCTTTTATACTGTGGCGGTGGGAGATTTGACATTCTTTTACCAAATAATAAAGAGATTGTCCAAAAAATTGATAAAGCAATCTCTGAAATCAATGAGTATTTATTAGAAAATTTCTATGGTGAACTTGGAATAATAGTTGAGAAAAAATCTTTTGGTTGTAGAGAATTATATGAGTATGATGAGATATTAAAGAATATAGACATTAATATTTCTATAGCAAAAAAGAAGAAGTTTTCAGAAAAAGCCAAGGAAGATATTAATCAACTTATTTACCCTAAGGATATTCATGAAGAGGAGTTAAAACAAAAAAACCCAAGCAATCGTATTGATCACTGCATTTCATGTTATAAAGTTTCTGTTGATGCCAATCTTCCTACAGAAGAAAAAATCTGTAAATTATGTAAAATGCACAAGAGAATTGGTGAAATATTACCTAAAATTGATGGAATAATTTTTGCTGATGGAAAATTAGAATTCAATAATAATGTTGAGGATTTTGTTGAAATTTCTTTTGATAAATTTGGAGCAGTTTATTTACCAATATTAAAAGACAAAAATAAACAAATAAAAATAGAAGCTCTTAAAGAAGTGAAAGTTGAATATTTTGCTATTAATTCAACAGAAAATTTTTGGAAAAAAGTTGATATTTCAAAGCATAATATATCAGCTGGATTTAAGTTTATCGGTAACACAGCACCCAAGGCTATAAAAGGATTTCGGATACAGGAACGTGAAGAACCGTATAGAGAAGGTGATGTATTAGATTTTGACGCCATTGCAGATATGAGTATTGGAGACAAAAGACTCGGTATTCTTAAAATGGATATTGATAATTTAGGTCTAATATTTGCTATAGGTCTAACTGAAGATGATAAATCTGATCGAACTATATCTCGAATTGCAACTTTAAGTAGAGCGTTTGACATTTTTATTACTGGATATATTAATAATATTTGTGAAAATATTTTTGAAAAATGGAAGATTGATCCAAACAACAATTGTCCATATAAAGATAAAATTGGCAATATTATTTATATTACTTATTCAGGAGGAGATGATCTATTTATTATAGGACCCTGGAGTGAAATTATAGAACTTTCGAAAATGATGAACAATGAATTTAAAGATTTTACTTGTCGGAATCCTAATATTACCTTATCATCTGGGATATTTCTCTGTAAACCCAAGTTTCCAGTAAAAAGATTTGCTCCTTTAGTTGGAGAAATTTTAGAAAAGTCGAAAATTGATGGAAAAAAAAGAAATACAGTTTTTGGAGAGACTATATCATGGGAAAAAGAAAATGGATATCCATCATTTATTGACTTACTCTTATTTGGTGAAGAACTTTTTGAAGCAATAAATTCAAAAAAACCTGAAAATAGATTAGCAAGAGGTTTTGTTCATAGACTTTTGAGGATAAGAAAAATTAGATTTAAAGATGAGACCCAAGAAATGGATTTACGATTTATTCCTGACTTAATTTATAATATTTCAAGAAATGTTAAAAAAGAAGCAAAGTTTAAAGCAAAAGGAGGGGATGAGAAAGTTTTATGGAGCTATCTTAAAGAAAAATTAATTTCAATTGAGCCTAAAATGATGGAAAAGATTAAAATTCCAGCATCTTATGCCTTATTAAAATCGAGAAAGGAGGGATAAATTTATGATTGCATTACCAAAAAATATCAAAGAAGTAATTGGAAAAGTGAATAAATTGGATAATTTTTCAGATATGGAAGTGGAATATTATGCTGTTGAGAAGGGCGCAGCACATATAATAGCAAATTCTATGGGTGAAAAAATGAAAGTAAACCAATTACGAAAATTTTTTGATCAAGTTAAGAAATTTCAACTTGAGAATTGTAAAGGAAAAGAAGAGAATAAAAATATTGATATAAAAAAGCTTTATATTTTGCTCCCAGAACTTGCCTATGCCTTGGGTAGACGCTTAATAACAAAAGAATTTTATAATCTTATGAAAATTATAATTAGAGATAATAATGGAAAAACAAGACTTAAAACAGTAGTTGATTTTAATAATTTTGTTGAATTTCTTGCAGCAGTTCTTGCTTACCATAAAGCAAAACTAAGGATAAAAATAGCCTAATGAAAAAGGGGAAAGGTTTAAAATGAATAAAGAAAAATTTAAATTTAAAGGGAAATATATTATTGAAGCTGATTTGAGGTGCCTTACCGGTCTTCTTATTGGTGGAACCATAGAAGGTATTGAAATAGGAGGAATTTATAATCCAGTAATAAGAGACCCACTTACAGATTATCCTTATATACCGGGCTCAGCCTTGAAAGGGAAGTTGCGAAGTTTATTAGAATGGGTAGTAAAAAAGGAAAATGGTAAAACCCCTGTGGAAGATCAGATTGATAAATTCAATAAGGATAAAGAGAAAAGGGAGGAAAAATTAAAAAATCAAGGAAATAGCGATAAAGAGATAAAGAAAGAAATAGATAAAATGAAGCCATCAGTTCTGCCCTGCAAATGTGGAAAATGTGATGTGTGTATTGTTTTTGGATCAGCAGCTGAAGCTCCAAGTGAAGGACCTACTCGTCTTACAGTGCGAGATGCTTTTCCTACTGAAAAAAATCAGAAAGAATCTGAAGATCAGAGCGAATTTGAAGACACTATAGAAAAATGGCAGAAATGGTTAGGTGAAGGAATCTATACTGAGTTAAAAACAGAAAATGTTATTGATAGAATTACTTCTGAGGCAATGCCTAGGACTATGGAACGGATACCAAAGGGTTCTGTCTTTAATATAGAGATGATTTATGATATCTATAAAACATCTGATAAAACGAAACTAAAAAATATCTTTCTAGCAATGGCACTTCTTGAAGATTCTACTTTAGGAGGAAGTGGTACAAGAGGATACGGAAAAGTCAAATTTGAAAATTTCAAAGCGGAGTTCAGACCCATTAGTTATTACGAAAAGAAAGAAAAATCAAAACCCGTTAATTTCGGAGATTATAAAACTACAAAGGAGATTGTAGATAATTTTGAATCGATCAACTTTTAATTCACAAAATTCCTATTAGTGGTAACTTCAGATAGAGGATAAGAATTTAAGCAATCTCAATAAAGGAGTATGAATTGAAAACTTACATTATCAAAATAAGACCCTATTCCTCAATTTCGAACTTTCCTTCTTCAGATACTCTTTTTGGAGCTTTTTGTTGGGGAATAAGATATATTTATACAGAATCAGAATTAGTTGGGATGCTCGATAAATTTTATCATCATAAGAATAGTTTCATTTTATCATCTTGTTTTCCAATGTTATCAAAAAATAATTACCAAATTTACTTCTTTCCAACACCTTGTCTTCCTGACATTACTCCAGACGAAACTGATGAGCTTGCTCAGAAATATGAAACTAAGTTCAATAAAGGGAAAAAATACTCTATGGTAAAGGTAATGGAAGAGTTAAAGAAACTAAAAAAAGTAGAGTTTGTTTCTGAAAAAATATTTTCTGAAATAATCAATGGTAAAATGGATATGAGAAGACTTTCTGAAAATTACTATGCTGAAGGATGTTTCCCAGAAAAAAAGACTTCATTTACCCCAGAAAATCTAGGAGGTAGGATTAAATTATTAGGAAAATTTCTTTTAAATAGTGAAGAATATCTTAATTTCTTTGGGAAAGAAAAAAGACCACCTTCTCTGATAAAATCTGAAATAATACAGAAAAATCTTATAGATAGATTCACTATGTCAACATCTGGTGCAGGTGAATTATATTATTCTTCAGAGATTTTCTTAAATCCATTAGTCAAATTGTACTTTCTAGTTAGAACCAATAATATTGATTATTTTAAACCTGTTCTTCGATGGCTCTCAGATACAGGAATTGGAGGAGATAGAACTTCGGGCAGAAACCAGTATGAAATTTCTGATAATATAAAAGAAATGAAATTGCCTGAGTCCTTATCACCTAATTGTTTTATCAATCTTTCAAGATTCCTTCCTAAAAAAAACGAAATTGATTTTAGTAAAAAACCACTCTTTTATAATCTTTTACCTTATCGTTCAAAAGTAGAATCATCGGTTTTTAGAGATGTTGATATCTGGAAAAAAAGAATAATTTATTTTAAAGAAGGCTCTATTTTCCCTTTAAAAGAAAAAAAATTCTTTTATGGTGAGTTAAAAGATATAAAAGAAATAAAAAAGAAGAAAATAAAACAAAACGGATTAACAATTCCAGTATTCGGTAAGATAGGGGAGCTTAATGGATAAATTATATTTAAAAACACTTTCTCCAATTCATGTTGGAAGTGGAGAACAAGCCAATGGGTTATCTTATATAGTTGATTCCTCAAAAATATATTTTCTTGATTTTGAGCAACTTTTAAAAATATTTTCTGAATCTCAATTTTCAGAATTTGTCAAATGGATAGAGGAAAATACTACGCGAATAGAAAGAGAAGGAAACTGGGACAGAAAAAGACAATTACAACGAGAATTTAATTTAAAGACCTTTATTAAATCTCAATTAAGAAACAATGAATTATTTAAAAAAGTATTTGAAAGTTCCAAATATCAACTACCAACTTTTGGTCGAATATATGACAATGTTAATATTGACTATTTTATTAAGGCTCCAGATAACAAGCCTTACATTCCTGGTAGTGAAATTAAGGGAGCTTTCCGTACCGCTGTTTTATATCAATTGTTGAAACAAAATGATAATTATAATGAACTAAAAAATGAAATTTTAAAATTTAAAGAGCGCTTTAAAAATTCCCTTCCGCTTGTTAAGGATAAAAAAACAGGCTGGTTTATAAATGAGAGCGACTTAGGGTCAATTTCTGATGAGGAACTACAGAGAATTTTTGGTGAAAAAAGAGCCAGGGGAATTAAAGAGAATATTAAAAAAGGCAATAAGGCAAAAATTCAAGTTAAGAATATTAAAAATACCCTTGTTAAAGAAATGAACAAAATTGAAGAAAATATGCAAATAAGACTAATGCGAGGATTAGATAAAGATGCAAAATATGATGTTTTGAAACTCTTATCCATTTCTGATAGTGAAGATAAAAAACCTGAAGATTGCTTATTTGTTTCTCCAATAAAGGTGGTTGGTGAAAGGTTCACTTTATTTTATGAACTTTGTAAAGAAGGTGCTGAATTTATCTCCCCCTTTTCTTTAAGTTCCAATAGTCTTATAAGCTCCACCTTAGGTTTTTCAGAAAATCAAAGAAGAATAATCCACTCGGTAGATAATTTACTTCAATACTGTTATGAGTTTTCAGAACGACTATTAAAAGAAGAAATAAAATATTTTGAAAGGTCTGAACATTCTGAATTCTCTTCCATTATTCAGAAATTAAAGGAAATAAAGAAACAGAACACTCTTAAAGCCCCACTGATTCATATTGGAAAAGGGCAAGGATATCTTAGTTTAACTGTAAATATGCTAATTAAAGATAAAGATCCAGATTTATATAATAGTGTTATTGTTCACGCCACTAAAGGTAAAAGCTATTCAAGCAATTTTCCTAAAACCAGACGTGTAGTTGTAATTCAAAGAAAGAATCAGAAAAATTATCTTCCTTTAGGCTGGATAAAGCTTACAGTACAAACAAACTAAAAAATCATCAATAAACCTAAGAAGTTTCAATTTACTATGGATTAATACACCACGTAATAATAATTTTAAAACTTAGGTAGAAATAATAGACCTGAATAAGAAGGGATTGAAACCAAATTGCCCTTTTCTCGCTTTCAGTATAGGGCTTTCCTGTAGAAATAATTGACCTGAGTAAAAAGGGATTAAAATAGCACGGACTTCGGGCGTTCCCAGCTCGCTTGAGTTGATGTATAAATAATTGACCTGAAGAAAAAGGGATTGAAACTATATAAGACCATTGCCAATAGCCATTGATATTTCCCGTAGATATAATTGACCTGAAGAAAAAGGGATTGAAACAAGACCTATCCATAAAAGTAGCAAAGAAGTTCTTTTTCGTAGATATAATTGACCTGAATAAAAAGGGATTGAAACATAACTACTTGTTCTATTTTACAGTCAGTAATTCTTTCAACGTAGATATAATTGACCTGAATAAAAA
>JAHLWE010000464.1 GCA_019058135.1 Promethearchaeota archaeon
AAGTAATATTATAAATTCTCTAAGAAGTTCAAATAAAATCAAGATGAGCCCAACTATAAAAAACGGCTTATATAAATTATTACGAGGAATACATATTAAAATGCAAGGTGGTTGGTGAGGAAAATTCCAGAGCCAGCTCCACCAATATTCACATGCACTTCCACAAATTTGAAAATTTGAATTTTGAATTGCATTAATAAAACAAAAATAGGACAGGATTAGAAAAATAATTCCTGTTGCCCAAAATGAAATACCAATTATCAGATTATTTTTTTTTCTTGATTTGATCTTCATAAATCCATAATAATCACATTTTTTTGAATTATTATGAAAATGATTATCGATTACTTTCCAGGTTATCAATTTTATTAAAATCAAGAAATTATATTAATTGATTTTAATAAATATTGTTTATGCGAAGTTTGAAACAAGTTCCTTATTCGCACGGGCTGAAACCAGCAGCCCCTATCGGATAGATTTTTTATAAAATCATCTCCGATTACTTTTCTGAGAATGTTTAAAGAACCGTTAACATCAGCGTTTAAAATGTAATTTGTTCCTCTAAATAAACCCCTTTTTGCTCGCTTCCCAACATATTTTACGTGTTTTATTGTTGGTTCTAAATCCAACGAGCTACATTTTGAAGTATAGGACTCATCTACTTCATGTATTTTTATCCCTACAAGCTCGGACTTATAGTTAATATATTGTATAAGTCTTTGAATAGGGATGTTTACAAAATTCTGATTATTTTTTTTACCCATTTGAATATTTTTCTTAATATTTTTTAAACTTCCCAAGCAAATATTCCCTATCTTGTTTTTCAAACAATACTCTACAATAAATCTCGCTGTCTTATGTAAATAATCATTTATTAAAGAATTTCTATTAATATCAATGTTATCGAGGTGTTTTGTCCATATAAGATTCTGTTTATCCTTTATCGAATACAATCTTGCTCTTCTTTTGTTCCAGCTCTGATTAATGGATTTCAAAATATTACCTGAGATAATGATCGGTTTCCGATTCCTATTTTCTACAGTTGTAATTAAATTGTTAAGTCCAAAATCAATTGATAAAAATAGGCTGTTATCTAATGTCGAAATTTTAATGGACTCTTCGTAAATTATCTCTATTTCATAGAATCTTTTTCTTGGAAGAATCCTTATTTGTTTAAAAATTTTAAAATTCTTATTTTTATACAGAGGAATTGTGATTTCTAAAGATTTCTTGAAATAAGGAAAAATTTCTTTAAAAGTTTTGGACATTGTAAGGATTATTTTATTATTTGCTATTTTACTATTTTGATTCGTGAATATCAAAAGATTATACTCATGTTTTTTATATTTCGGTGGCTTGGGTCTTCCATTAAATTTCTTAGGAATATTATACCATTCTTTTAAAGCTTTAAAATAACTTTTCCAATTATTGCTTAGAAGTTTTAAAATTTGTTGCGATGTCTGTGCTTTGAGTAATTTGTAATTCTTGGTCTTTTTTAAGATAAAATCAAGGTCGTAATAATTTAGATAATTATCTAAATGAAAATAATCCTGTCTTACGTAATAGTTTGCGTGATTATATAGTCTTTTTGAAATTAAACATAGCAAATCCAATTGAGCATTCTTAGGGAATCAAAATTTATACGTTAATCTCATTTTTGGATTTGTCCGATTAATCACATTAATATCAATTTTTATAATTGCTTGAATCACTTAAAAATAAAAGTAGATTGCGAATTTAGTGATTTCATTAAAGTATTGAACAAATTTTAATATAGATGCTTATGCTTTTTTATTATTTTTAATATTTTCTTTGACCATATAACCTTTAATATATTTTCTCACCTTTTCTGCTGGTTTAAAAACACCAAAATGCCCTTCGCATAATATATCAGCATTTAAGTCCAATAATTTCTGCATAGATTTCTGATAATCATCTAAATTCGAACCAAAACTTTCCATAAATGGTCCATGAATATCCTGCCCAAAAAGAACTCCTTTATCTCCCAATTTCACATAAATAGAAATTGATCCTGGAGTATGACCAGGAGTGTGTATACTTTTAAAAATATAATTCCCAATATAAAAATCTTCTTCTACCTCTTTAATTCTTCTGAACAATTTAATTGGTTGATATTTTACACCATACCAACTAACTGCGGTTTTACTATTAAACCCTTTATTTTCTATAGCATCCGCATCTAATTCATGAGCATAAAATTTTACATCTAGTGCAATAGCTAATAAATCACTACATGCTGCAATATGATCAATGTGACAATGTGTCAAAAAACAATGCTTTATATTTCTTGGCTTGAATCCCTCATTTTCAATTTTTTGAATTAAATTAATGTTCATTCCACAATCTATTAGAACTAAACCTCCTTCAGTTCCTGAGTTTACCATAAAAATGGAACAACCAGAATCTCCAATATGATATAAATTATCGATAATTTTTCTCATAATTATAAACCAAATTAAAAAATTCTAATTTTTTTTTCAGAATAATTTCCTATTTTTTTTAAAAATTCGCTAGTTATTGGATATCTTGCTAAATCTGCATAAGGTAAATAATGAGAATTTAAGAAAATACTTTGAAAATTAGGTTGAACTGCTAATTCAATATACTCAATTTTTTTAGAGATCTCCTCGGCTAGCTTTCTCATTGTTTTTGAAACTAAACACATTCGAGAGCCAGTACCGGCAGCATTTCCTATTCTTTTTACCTTATCAAGAGAAATTTCTGGATATATTCCGATCATTCTTGCGTTTTCTATATCAATATGCGTCCCAAATGCTCCTGCAATAAACAAATTATCAATATCATCATCCTTTACCCAGAATTTTTGCATCAATATTTCTGTTCCAGTATGCATTGCTGCTTTTGCTAAAATTATTTCTCCAATATCTTTTTGACTTATAGTTATATCTCTCTTTGAAAAAGAATCTCCACCCCATACAAGTACATATTCATATCCATCATCACCTTGTCTTATTCTATCTGATTCGAAATTCTTATTTATCTTTCCCCTTAAATCGATTATTTTTGTTTTTAGCATTTCTGCTGGAATATCGACAATTGCTGAGCCACAAATGCCTCGAGGTTTGGCATTATCAATTGTATAATAAGTAGGTTCTAATGTTTTAGGATTAATTTTTATTTTTTCAACTGCACCATTTGCAGCACGCATACCAAATTTAATATGTGCCCCTTCAAAAGCGGGACCTGAAGCACAAGCACAAGCTAAAATACGTTCTTTATTACCAAGAACTACTTCAGTGTTTGTACCTATATCTAAAGCCATACATAATTCATCACGCTTATATATTTCAGAGGCTAGTATCACGCCGATTGTATCAGCACCTACAAAGCCTGCTACAACGGGAAGTGTATAAATTTTTCCGAATCTATTAATATTCATTCTAATTTTATTATTTTTAACACTTAAACCATTTCTTATAACCGGGACATAGGGGGAATAACCTAATTGCTTTGCATCTAAGTTTAGGAAAAGATGATGCATACAAGTATTTCCAACTGCTGTCATCTCATAAATATTTTCTAAATCAATTGAAACTCTGTTAGTTAAATCAATCAAAAGTTCATTGAGTCCCTCAATAACAACATCATGCATTTGCTGAGGGTCTTTATGTGCTATTCTTGAAATTACATCCTCTCCAAAGCGAATTTGTGGGTTCATCAAACCTCCAGCTGCTAAAACTTCTCCATTAATTAAATCTATGAGATAACCAGCTAATTTTGTTGTTCCAATATCTACAGAATAACCAAATATTTTTTCAGTAGTATCTCCTGGTTCCATTGTTATAATTTCTGAATTATTCCAAATGCACACGGTAAATTTATAATTATCTTCTCGAATTACCGTGCCAAGGGATTTTAATGCATCAAAATTAAATTTTAATTTTGAAATTCCAAATTTTTTTAGAATATAATCATTTAAACGATCAATATCTGATTTGGGTTCGTCTAATGAAGGTTTTTCAAGCTGTATAAATAATTTTTTTATTAACGGTTCTACTTTTACCGGTGCTTTAATCCCTTCAATTTGCAATTTTTGTTTTCCAGTTCGACTTGCTTCAGGAATTCTTATTATTAAATTACTAAATACTTTAATTCGACAAGCTAATCGATAATTTTCATCAATCTGATCTTTTGTTAAAAATTCTTTCTCTTTTTCTGTTAAGGATTCTTTTATTTCTCCCTTTTCAATGATAATTTTGCATTTTCCACATGTTCCTTTACCACCGCAAAGAGAAACAAGATCAATCCCGGTTAAATTAATTGCTTCAAGAACCGAAATTCCTTGTTCTACATTAATTCTCCTTCCATCAGGTTGAAAATGTATTTCAAATTGTGTCATTTTGAATAATCTACTTTTTTAAGTGAAATAATAAAATGAAAAATATAATTAAATTCATTTGTATTGAAATAAAATCGTTTTTATTTAAATTAATTCTCTAAAAAATCTTGAGAATTCTTGTGCAATTAGTTTTTTCTCTATATCAAATGATGGTTCATGTTCCATATTATCAATAATTACTTCTATAAATGAGACATTGCAATTATTAAAAATTCTGTAAAAATCCTCTAAAGGTGTTATTTTATCTTTTTCTCCAAGAATTACCATAATTTTCTTAGCATTCAATTGAGAAATTATTTTTTGAATCGGATAATCTCTAAGTTCTATTATTGTATTTTTTATAAATTTATCTACATTTTCTATTCCATGAATCATCCCAGGCAAAAATTTATTAATATAGTTCAGAGTTTCGCGAAATTTGTTACTTTCAATATGCATATATACATCTAATATTGGATTTAAAATTCCCAAATAATTAATTTTATCTGTTTTTGAAGAAATCGCAAGTGAAATAAAAGCTCCAAAATCCCGAGCTAATATATTTATACAATTATTATCAATAACAGATTTTTTCGCCATTACTTCAAGAAATTCAATTATTTTCAAACCATCTGAAACTTGTCCAGAAATTGATATTGTTCCCTCACTAAACTTATAACCCCTTAAATAAACAAGGACAATAGAAAACCCTAATTCTAATAAATACTTGAGTTCTTGAATGATATACGAAAATGAAAGAATCTGAGGGAAACCTTGTAAATAAATTATTACAGGATGAGGCTTTTTGAATTTCTTTTCATCAGGAATATAAATTAATCCTCTAAATACTTTTCCTTCATTGGTTATTTGAATTTCGGCAACTTCATAGGCGCCATCATATATTTTTTGTTTAAATGAATTCATTTTATGCACATTAAAAAATTAACCTATAATCAATACCTAAATTACAAATTACTTTTTAATATTATCTTATCTTATAAAATTTTACCCCATTATTGCAAATTAAGCGAGTGAGAGGTGTTACCTAGTGCTCTGGATAAATCTCCTTTCCTTATTCTGTTCCTTTTCCCATTTTTTACGTTCTGAACGCAAATCAAAGAGATCGATATCCTTATAGATTAAGTTTTCTTCCTTTGATTGTATCATTCTATCAACTCGTTCCTTTTCTGGCGTGTATATGAGAGAATCGCCGAATTCTGCAACGTTAGCGAAGAAACAGTAGGCATAGATAGATCTGCGGGCATCAAAATGTGCTGCCTTGAAATCAGCCGTTACTGGGGTAAAAGCTGGGTTAAGAATTATATCCACCGGTGGCTCAAAATTCTTTAACTCTACCCTAAGGTCCATATCTAGGAAGTCTCGGCATATAATGATCGCGATTCTCCCAAACTCTGTATTGCAGATGATTGTTTTTCGAGGCGTGATTCCAACATCTATTCCTTCCTTGAATCTCTTGCCCTCAAGGTGTATAATCGCTGGGATGTGTTTCTCTTGCTCCCAGAGAATGCCGTTAGGTCCTATTACTACGCTGAGATTTCTTTTTGTATCTTGATCGTGATAAGATCCTGGAATTATATACATCTCATAAGTTTTGGCAAGATTGGATATATCTTTTAGTAATTCTCCGTAGTTGAGGTCAATAGTCATTTCTGGGAAAAGTAAAATGTTAATTCCTTTTGAGTTGGCGATCTCAATCATGTTTTTGACATTAGATCTTATGATTTCAACTTTATCCTCTCTAAGGCTGAGAAGACCTGCAACTTTTTCTTCATAGAACTCGCGTAGGATATCGCTTGTATTAGATAGACCTATTTGGGCAATACCAACTCTGCATTCCCGCCTCTGGATTCTTGGATACTCTTCGAGCAAGTTCCTGTAGATAAGTTTGTATTTCTTTTTTACCGTTCTTTCTTCTAGAACTCTTGTTGATTCCTCGGTAAGCTTATGTATTTCGCTCATTTTTGGAGATAGGCTAGTTTCTAGGGGACATGCAGGAGCGACAATGCCCACAGTACTCCCAGTGATGGAAGGTGTTTTTATGGTGTTTAAAGCTGATATAAGAATCATTTCTTCTTTCTCTAGCATGATAAGGTGTTCTAGGATTTCTTTTTCCTTGTATTTATAGCCCGCCTTACCGAAAAGTTCTGATGCTGATTTAAAAATATTAACCACAACTTCTAGAAGCCTTTTCTTTTCATCGAGCTCCTTCTCCTCATCTACCTTGATTAAATGCCATGTTGCGTCAAAATAGGCTGAAGTAGCCAGTGTCCAGTCAGCCTCTCCTTCAAAACCACCCTTGCGATATGATACAGCAGCATTTCTAAGATTCCCCTTGATTTTAGGATATAATTGTGCCTTATTTTTCGTTTCAGATGATTTGTCAAATTTAGTTCCGTGTTCGAGGGCTTTGCAATAAGCAGAATTACCAGAAACTAATAGCTTCATTTTACTATCGGCGAAAAGCATACTTGCTTTTGTAAATAGATTTGCTGCTTCTAAGAATCTATCGGGATCTTCATATTGTTCACCGAGTTCCATGCTTTCCCAAGCTTTACAGAGGTAATATATGGCCTCTAGTTCTTTTCGTTCTCTCTCGATTTTAAAAAAAAAGCAAATATCTCTAAATTGAGATGCTGCGTCTGTAAATTTTTCTGCAGCAGCAACATGTTCGCCATTTTTTGCTAGAATTCTTGCATTTTCAACATTTCTCCTTGCGGAACAATAGTTGATTCTTACTTTAGCTAATTTCTTGAGTTTCTCTATTCTTTCTCCTTCACTTTTCTCTTTAGACTTCTTTAAGGCATTTTCCAGTATTTTTATAGAGTTGTTGAAATTCTTTATGGTTGTTTCAAATCTCTCTATGGCTTCTTGGTGCCTTTCCTGCTTACTGAAGTGTTCTGCCTCCTCCAATGAAGTCCAAGCAAGGTAATATAGTGCTTCATAATTGTAACTAGGCAGTTTTTCCAAAATTTCGCATGCCTTTTTGTAGTTTTCCATAGATTCTAAGTGGTTTTCTCTTTTATGGTACGCCTTAGCTCTTTCGATTAGGTTCCAAGCACACGCGTAATCTATTTTCTCCTTAACTCTGTTTTTTAAAGGTTTATATTCGATGGTTTCCAACGATTCTATATGGGTTTCTTGGGCTTTCTTGTAATGTTCAGCAGAAGTGTTATGATTACCCAATCGATCTTCTATATGTGCGATGTATTCATGGGCAGCTGCTGCATAATAATAATACCCTTTTTCAACGCTATCATTGATTATACAGAGGAATAATTCTCTTGCCTTCAAGATTGCACTGGCATCCATAGAGATAATAGCGAGTTTTTGGTAGAGTGTTCCCAAACGAATTTGAGCGCCAATAATTCTGCCCCGAGACTCCATTTCATTCATAATATATTTTTCAAGTGCATTTATTGTGATGGATAACATTTTGATTTTATCTTCTTTTCCTATTGCAATATCCGCTAGAGTTTTGTAGGCTCTGTAGATTGAAGAATAACCAGCAGCTTTTGCATATCCACTTTCATATTTTTCTGAGATATTTTCTGCCATTTTTGCATACTGAAGCATTTTTTGAATATTTTCATCTTTTTCATCTTCCGATGTGGCTAAAATAACTAATTGCGAATATGTTGAGGTTAATATTTGATAAATCCATGCAGAATATGGTAAAAAAGAATTAGCTTTCAAAGATTCATTAGCATATACAATTCCTTTTTCAGCAAAGGACTTTTTTAGAGTTGGATCAATAAAACTCCGTTGAGCAAAGTTTGTATAATAATTTGCAGGTAAAAGGTTCGCAAAAAAACCCGATTGGGAGTATAAATCTTGAAATATCCTACCTAATTCTATTATCTCACGAACATCTTTAAGTATTCTTCTTTGAATGTATTTAAATCTCCCTCCTAATATGGCAAACCAATTTATCCAAAATAAGGAGCCTATTATTAAACTTTTATTTTTCGTATTACTAGTAAAAATATAAGCTTTCTCGAGTAGCTTTAATCCTTTATCAATAAATTCTCTCCGCTTCTTTATATCTTCAATAAAGACCCCGTAATAGCAATACCATCCACCGGCAGCGAAAGAAATTTCTCCAAGGACTTTCGAATCAGTAACTCCTTCAATAAATTTTATACTTTTATCGCATTTCTCAAGATATTTTTTGAAGTATTTCCTCCAATGCTCTTCCCGCGTAAAATTTATAATAAAAGGTCTAAGATAACTTGCCACACCTTCAGTAATCAATGATTTTGCAAGTGATTGAATATTACCAATCTTTATTGAAAGTTTCCAACTTTCATCTGCAATTTTTATACATTTTTGATAAACCTCCTCAATCTCTTTAGGATCGCTACAATAAAAAATCAGATTGCATGAAATTTCTGCTCCCTGACATAAAGTTCTTGCTATAC
>JAHLWE010000465.1 GCA_019058135.1 Promethearchaeota archaeon
CCTCTTCCCAAATGTTCCAATCCAGCTTCAAAATCGACAATTACAGCTTCATTTCTTTGTACAAAAAGGTTATAAAGAAGTGTTCTAATTAATACATTTTCCGGGCATAAACATCCTGAACTTGGTTCCTCTATTGAGCCAACAGCAAGCAATTGGACTCCATCGGGTCCATAGATTTTGTATTTATCAGGAATATCTGAAACTTTAGGGTTTATGTTATATATTCCCCCACTTGCTGTACCAGGTCTTTGTCCCGTTCTTTGCTCTATAAGATCAAGCATTTCTTTTATTGGGACTATCTTTTGACGAGTATATTCATCAATCCCCACAGAATAACTTAAATTCATTGATGAATCATTATCAATAGCTAACACATTATAACCATCTTGAGCAAATAATCTAGCCAATGTTCCAGCAATAAGTGTTTTCCCTACTCCTCCCTTTCCAGATACAGCAATTTTCATTTTTTCGGTTCTCGTATAGTTATATAAATATATAAGGTTATTAAATCTTTTAATAATAAAAAATATTTCTCTAAATTATAAATTCGGTATTTAAGCTTTGTTTAAACGTGCAATTGTTAGAAAACCAAGCAAGAATTTTCAAGATGGTATTACAAAATCTAATTTAGGTAAGCCAATATATAATAAAGCACTTAAACAACATTCAAACTATGTCAAAGTATTAGATAACTGTGGTCTTGAAATAATAAAATTAAATGCAGACGATAGATTTCCAGATTCAACCTTTGTTGAGGATACTGCAATCGTTAATGAAGAATTTGCAATAATTACTAACATTGGTACGTTAAGCAGAAAAGGAGAAGAAGTAGAAATTAAACAAGTATTAGAAATGTTTTATGATAATATTGAATCAATAAAAAAACCGGGAACTGTAGATGGAGGGGATGTTCTGAAAGTAGAGAATTGCTATTATATTGGTCTTTCAAAAAGAACAAATAAAGAAGGAGCAAGGCAATTAATAGAGGTTTTAAGGAAATATGGTTATTCTTATGTAACTATTCCATTAACAAATGTTCTTCATTTAAAATCAGGTGTTTCCTATATTGGAGATAATAATCTAATTGCAGCTGGAGAATTTATAGATAATCTTAATTTTATAGGTTATAATATTATCAAAGTAAAAGAAAATGAAAAATACGCTGCAAACAGTGTAAAGATAAATAATTATGTTCTTATACCAAAAGGATTTGAGAAGTTAAAAGAATCAATATTAAGTTTAGGTTATAAAATAATTGAAATTGAAATGTCGGAGTTTAGAAAATTGGATGGTGGTCTTTCTTGTTTATCCCTTAGATTCTAACATCTAATGATGTAAAAACAAAATTATTGAATTTAAAATAAAGTTTTTAATAAAAAATTATTTTAATTTAACAAAATAAATTTTATTTTTAATTAAAACCAAATTTTAATTTAAGTAGAGATTAAATATTATATTATTAAATTTGGATTGTATTCTTAAAATATGTGAATTTAAGGGTTTTAAATATAAAAAATTCTAAATAAAAATGAAAAACATTTATTATAATCTTAAAAGAGTCATTTTTAATAAAGAGATTTATGTAAAAGGGAAAGAACCTCCAAAATCTTATTACGGAAAAAAATTTTGGGGATTATTTGGAATTTTTTTATATTTTTCTTTTATGATTTTTTTTAATATCAATAATCCAGATAATCTTTTTTTCCAAATTATGATGTTTGGAAACCCTTTTATTTTTGGAAATGCATTAATTTTATTTTTTTTTTCACTCTCTCTATTATTTAGCGTGGATAAAATAAGGCAATTTATATTTGAAAAAAATACTGTTATTAAGCAGATAGGTATTTTTTCTGGATTAATTACAGGATGGTATTTTCTATTTTTCTTAGTAGACACCATATTTCAATTTAATTATATGAGCTTTCTTTTAATGTTAGCAATGATCTGGCTATTTTTACAAAGTTCAAGATTTTATACATATTCAAGAAAATTTTCTACTAAAATTGAGGCAAAAGTAGTGGCAAAATATTCAGTTTTAAGAAATTTTATAATCTTTTTAATTCCATTTCTAATTTTAGGATTTTTAGTGATTATATCTTGGTCTTTTAGAGCTTTTATTGTTTTTCTCACTCTAGATTTCTTGGGAACTATAAATCCAATAGGATCAATTGAAGTTTATCTAATTGAAATGAAAAGAGTAATGCCATTAATATATATTTCACTGATTACAACTATTGCGTTTATAATTATTGAATTCATTCTTACTAGAAAGCGAGCAGAAACCAGAAGAGCGGGATTATTTGATAATTTTACATTTGCAATAATTGTTTTTTTCATATTTTTTTATCAAATTTACCAAGTGACATTATATATTATTCTTCTACCAGAAACATCAGATGCATTAAAAGGAGCTTTTGGTGGAGCTTCAAATGTAATCGGATACCTATTTTTCTTTGAATTTTTTATTTCAATGATATTTTTAATAAGAATAATACGAAAAATTGGTACTACTCTGGGATGGCGAATTTTATTCTTTAAAAAGGACGGTTTAATAATGTTTTTTCTAGCTTGTGTTTTAGGTCAAACCATATCACGATTCGCTGTATCTACTAGCGCTCCAAATCAAGAAATCGGTGGATTTTCAGAATTATTAATGCACGATCGTTATCTAATTTCAATTATTATGATAATCTTCTTAGGATTAACCATTTTAGTTTATTACTTAAAACCTCATGAAACTTCAATGTTTATGCGAATTCAAAAAGAGATTGTTAAAGAAGAAGAAAAAAGTATGGAAACAATTTTAAAAATTTTAAGGAATGAATTTATTCGAAGGGGTGAAGCCTTTCCAATTGATTTAATTGAAAAAGAATTAATAAAGGCATCGCAATTATCTAAGGGAATTGTTTATTCAATTATTCGCAAAATTGATGACAAAAAAGTTGATTTTAGAGTAATAACACGACAAGAAAAGGAAGATCCCGAAAGAAAATATGCTGAATTCACTTCAATTACCGAAAAATTTCAAAAGAAAGGAGAAGCTGCTAAAAAAGCAAGGCATTATTTATCAGAACAACTAGTAGAAACCCTTCAAAAACAGCCTGGTGATGCAATGCAACTTCAAAAAAAAATTGATAAAGAGAAAGCTTCAGATAAATTCATTCAATCTCTATCTACTAATTTTTCAAAAAAAGTAATATCAGAGCAAGAACATACTGAATCTATAAAGGAAAAAACGGTCTCATTTACAAAAGAGCATGATGAGTTTCTTGAGGATAGAATTATTAAATTAATTAAAAAAGAATATATCTATCGGATTGAAAATCCCGAACAATATCCAGAATATAAATTCTTAATCTCTGAGATTGCCCCAATAATTGAATTAGAAACAAAAGTTAGTTCAGGTGTTTTGTATCCTCTATTAGAGGAATTAAATAAATCAAATCTTGAATTAAATCTTTTAGACAATAAAGAAAATCCTGATGATAAATTTATAAACTTTATACCGCTTTGGGATTTCGATATAGATCATTATTTAATAAATTTCCATCCCGAAGATTATTCAAAAACCGTTATTTATTATTATAAAAAACTAGCTTCTTGTCTAACACAACCAAAATATTTAGATATTTTAAAATCAATTTCAAAGAAAATTAAAAATGAAAACGAATTACAAGAATCTCTAAATTCTTTTTATGATAAATTAATTAAATATTATCCCAAATTTGAAAAAGAATTAAAAAGAGTTCCTGATAAAGGAAAATTAATTAAACTACTTGAAAAAATGCCACTATTATAGAAGAAATACGAAGAAAAACTAAGAATTAACTAACTTAAAATTTATTCACACAAAAATTATCTTTTATTTTCCTTATGTTGTTGATGTATTCCAATTTCAATAAATTAAATGTAAAAAAAGTCAACTGAATTTAACTATCCATTCATATTACGTAGATATTATTCTATTTGATAATTTTTTGTATTATTTAGAAATATATCTAGATATTTTTTAGAAAAA
>JAHLWE010000466.1 GCA_019058135.1 Promethearchaeota archaeon
ATCTACTGGTTCGGATAAACGTAGCTCTACACCTTCTATTTCTACTTTTTCAACCATAGATTTTCAATTATAATTATGATTATCTTGCTTATTATTTTTATCTAAAGATAAGAAAACTTTGGAAAATTGAGAATAAATCAAGTTAATATTTAAAATCAGGAATATATAATTTATTATAATCTTCAACATAGCGGCTCTTATCCATTAATATTATACCAAAACTTTGCTTGCTTTAAAAGAGCTAATAAATTGCAATCTTCTAAATATTCTTCTAATTTAAGTTGTTGCTCTTTTAAGGAACCATATCTTTTGGATAATAATTTTTGAGATTCTTCGGCAAGTATTACTAATTGATTAAGAGCAAGCTTGTTAAAATGAGAAAGCCTGGCTAATCGTATTATTTCATAATATCTTCTAAAATATTCTCCTTCAAATCCCCAAAATTTTATATACTCTTCGCTATTAAGGATTAAGATTTTATCTCTAAAAAGAGCAGTATTAGGAATTTTAATTTTCTCTTTTTTTGTAAGCAATGGATTTATTACTAAAAATTTTCTATCCCCATGATATCCTCTTTTTGATTTGTCGATAAAAGTAATATTCTCTGAGCTTAAAGTATAATCAACACATATCATATAAACATCTTTCTTAATTTTAGAGATAAACTTCGTATTATATTTGTTTGTGGATACTAAAACAACTGAATTATCACAGACACTATCGTTATCATATGAACTTGGCTTTATTTCATAATTTGCAAACATTTTCTTGTGATCCATGAAATCCATAAATATTAATTCCAAAATTGGATGTGCACAAGTCCCTATGAATTGACTCAGACCTCTCTTGGAATGTTCTTTGTACCACTTTAAATATTCATCACCTAAAAACTCCTTAATTCTATTTTTAACCGTTCCAGGATCTACATTGAAAAGTTCTCCCACTTTTGTGAAATTACCTATTCTCCCAAATTCCGGGATCCACTCATTCAATACTTCTTCATCTGTGTGAATGACCCTTAAATTATTCTCTTTTAACCATTTATTAAAATTCCATCCTTTTTTTCGAAATAACTCCTCTAATCTTGATTTTATTCTCGAATAGGTTGGTCCAAATCCATATTCATCTTTTATAAATTTACTTGCTTGAGGAATTGTTCTGATGTCAGAACGTTCTATGACTGATTTCCATTCCAAAACATCATCTATTGTGTAGTAATATTGCAATTTATTTTCTTTTAACCATGCTCTATAATTTAATTTATTTATTGCAAAATAATCTTTTAAATTTCTTTTCATGGTACCAAAATCTGGAACATATTCAAATTCATGAATTTGCATATAACTTATAGCATCCGACCAAAAATTAATTTCTGGTAATTCTAAAATACTTTTCCATTTTAAAATTTCTTTTTCTGAAATTTCTTTTACTATACCTTCCTCAGTAGCATAATCATATCTTGTATTTTTTCTTACCCATTCAATGAAATTTCCTTTATTTTTGAATAGATTCTCTAAATTTCTTATTATTGTCTCACTTTTAATTATCCACCCTTTCTTCTTTAATATAAATTCGGCAGCTTTTACAAATGAGTCGACTTCTGGTGTTTCTATTATTGATTTCCATTCTATTATTTCTTCATTAGTATAATTTGGAGTAAATCCAAGAGAACGAGACCATCGTATAAAATCCCAATTTTTCTTCTCTTCTTGAGTCAACCCTGCTTTTTTTCGTCTCTCAAAGTAATTTCTTAGTAATTCAATTGTTCGAGAGTGCGGAATATTTGGAAGATCATCACAACTTTTGGTATACTCACTTAAGTCTTTAAAATTAGATATTTTAGAAGATTCAGCTATTTCCTTTAGTTTAAGAATTGTTTTATCAGAATAACGCGAAGAAATAGGTATATCTCCAAAATGATGTGAGCATAAATCTCTTAAATTTATAAACTCTGTATTATCTCTTATCCAATTCCATATTTGTTTATTTAAACCAACATAATCATTTAATTCAGGGATTTCAGCTATTATATTTATTTTCGTAGGGACAAATATTCCCTTTAAAATTTCCTCTTTTTTAAAATCTAAAAGATTTGTTAAATTTCCTTTATAAATTTTACTTTCCCTATCTTCCTTAATATGCCCTGAATCTCTATCAAACTTTTCTGAAGTATTTTCTTGAATTTTTCCCTCTTCAGATATCGGACCTCTCGACTCTTTCGAAACGTCATTTTTTTTGTTCATACTTTGCTCTGAAGGTTCTTGACCTTTTTTACCGCTACTTACTGAAGAGGGTTTTCTACTTGCTTTCCTTCTCGGCTCGTCAGCTTTTTCCATTTTCGTAATTCCAAAATCGGAAAACTTTTCTATGACACCTTCCATAATACTCTTACCAGATCCATTTTGCGTGTTTCTACTCTGTAATTCTATTGCATCGGTCTTAATATTATGCTGAGATACATCCCTTCTTCCATCAGATTTACTATACTTTTTTATCTCGCTCAATTCTTATTCGTTTAATTTTTTATATTAGTTATAAATATTATAAACCAAACACATTTAAAGAGAAAAATTCGGGTGGCTACAAAATCCAGTGATTTCGGGTAGAATTGATCGAAATTTGTTACCTAATTGTTTAAAGAAGAGAAATATTATTTGATTTTATAGAGCAAGGGTTGATTTCCACTGGAAAGGGATTAGGCAGAGAGGAAACATTTAAGAGGAGCCATTTCTTTGATCTTACTATGTGTGTTAGCAAAATCAGAAGAAATTTGGCTCCCATTAAGATAGAACAAACCACTCTTCTTAAATTTTTCCCTTTTTTACCTAAACC
>JAHLWE010000467.1 GCA_019058135.1 Promethearchaeota archaeon
ATAATATCCTTAAATGGTTCCCTTACTAAAGACAATTTTTTGGATGCTCTTGTATTAAAAAGAGTTACCAAAATTAAAAAATAGTGAATTATTAAGGAGGAATAATAATGTTTTTAAAAGAAAAATGTAATCTTTGTGGAGAATGTTTGATGAAATGCCCCTATTTGGCATATTCCGAGGAGAAAGCTAAGGAAGAGTTTAAAAAATTGATAGATGGTGAGCCCACTCCAATAACTGCGGAGTGTATTACATGTGCTGCCTGTAATATGTTTTGTCCTGAAGGTGCCAATCCTTTTGATTTAATTAATGATAGGCAAGAAGAAACTGGAACATTTAAAGTCACCGATGAATGGATAAGAATGATGAAAATGGCTTCAAAAATGCCATCCAAAGTTATTAAAGGAGATCCTGAAAAACCAATTATGAATCTCTGTTCAGTAGGAGATATACTTCCCGGAGTTATTGTAGGACAGCTCTTCGATGGAATGTCACTTCTTAAAGGAGGTGATTATTTTTGTTATTTTGGTTGGGTGCATGCAGGAAAGCCAAGTATGGTTAGTGAAAATGCCCAAATCTTTGTAGATAATCTCGCTAAAATTGGTGCTGAGGAAATAATATGTTACCATGATGACTGCTATGCGATGTTAACCAATAAGGTCAAAGAATTCGGGATAGATTTGCCATTTAGACCGATTCATATATTAGAATATCTACGAGATTATATTAAGGAGCATAATGACCAGATAAAAAAATTAAATATAAAAATTGGTTATCAACAACCATGTGCTTCACGATATGCCTTCGAAAATGATAAAATACTTGATGAATTATTTGAACTCATAGGGATTGAAAGAGTAGATAGAAAATACGACCGAGTTAGTGCCCTTTGCTGTAGTGGAGTTATGGCAGTAATGTTAAATTTAGGTAAAGAAGAATCAAATAAATGGCGGATGAATAATATTATGGATGCGAAGGAAGCGGGAGCTGAAGCAATGGTTTTCTTATGTCCCTTATGTGTTCTTAGCCTTAGAAGTCGAGCAAAAGCCCAAGGATTGGAGCCATACATCATTAGCAACTTAGTGCGCTTAGCATTAGGGGAAAAACTCACATATGGTGGAGCCGGCAAGATCTATAAATAAATAACTTTTTTTATTTTAAAAACTACTAACTTTTTTAATAAAATTGAAAAAAGGATTTGATTAGTATTAACCCTAAAAGTGGTTTTTTAACTGATAATAATATTATTTTAGCGACCGATTTTTACGAATTAACAATGAGTGCTGGATATTTTCAATATAATTTAGAGAATTCTATAGATGATCAAAATGACATATCAACTTTTGAAGTATTTGTAAGAAAACTTCCTCGAAACAGAAATTACCTAATTTTTGCCGGGCTTGAACAAGTCATACATTATTTACAAAATGCACGATTTAATGAAAGAACGATTGAATATTTCCGAAGTAGAGAAGATTTTAAAAATATAAATCCTAAATTTTTCGACGAGTATTTACCTAATTTTAAATTTGATCTCGGCGTGTGGTCAATCCCAGAAGGACAATTCTTTTTCCCAAATGAGCCAATCATGAGAATTGAGGGGCCTACAATTCAAGCACAGTTAGCTGAAACATACATACTGAATGTGATTACTTATCAAACTGTAGTAGCATCTAAAGCATCAAGAATAAGAAATGTGTCTGGAAACCGGATAATTTTAGATTATGGGACGAGACGTTCTCATAGCCCATTAGCAGGAGTTTATGCTGCCCGTGCAAGTTATATTGCAGGATTTAATGGTACGAGCAACTGTGTGGCTGATTTGGAGTTGGGGATTAAAGCATCTGGAACAATGGCTCATTCATGGGTTCAAAGATTCCCTACAGAGCTAGAGAGTTTTAAAGCCTTTTATAAAATTTACGGAAAGAACTCAATTCTACTCATAGATACATATGATATTAAAAAAGGTGCATTAAATGCATGTAAGACAGCTAAGGATATAAAAGGTGTGAGGATTGATTCGGGCGATCTCATAGAAAATTCGAAAATTGTGAGAAAAATATTGGATGAAAATGGTCTCAAGAATGCAATTATTACATTAAGTAGCGATTTAAATGAGCATAAAATAAAAGATTTAATTGAAAAAGGGGCACTCGCTGATGCTTTTGGTGTAGGTACTGAAATGGTTACAAGTCGGGATGATCCTGTTGTGAATAGCGTTTACAAATTGATACAACATAATAGAATTCCTAAAATTAAAATTAGTAAAGGAAAAATCACCTATCCTGGAAAAAAACAGGTTTATAGAGTATATGATGAGAATGGAAAATTTACAAAAGATATACTAATGCTAGAAAATGAAACTCCACCTGATAAATTCGAGCCATTTTTGGCCCCAATTATGAGAAAAGGGGAATTAATCTATGATTTCCCATCATTGGATGAGATTCAACAGTTTTATTTTAAAAACATGAAAAAATTGCCAGAAGAATACAAAAAATTAGAACATTTAAATCTTTTTAGAATAGAATTATCAAATGGAATCAAAGAATTAACTCAAAAATTAAAGAATCAATAATTTAAGATTAAATCGAAGATATCAATAAAATTGGGATTATTACTATAATAGAAATTATCCCGTACAATATACAAAAATATCCAAATTGTATCTTTTGGGAAATTTTTAGTAAGAGTTCTATAGATAAATATCCGACTCCAAAACTAATCAATGTTGAAAGAATTATAATTATCGGGTCTAAAGTTCCCAAGATAGATCCTTCTCCGAATATAATATCTACTCCAATGGACGCAATAGCTACAGGAACAGACATTAAAAAACTTAATTTCAATGCAGAAGAATGCTCATATTTTTCTCCAAGTATTGTCGAAACAGTGACACCAGAACGAGAAATACCCGGTAAAATAGAACATCCTTGAATTAACCCAGCTAAGAAACTATGCTTGAAGATTTTTTGATCTTCAATGTCATTTATTGCATTCTTTCCATAATCTTTTCTCATTTTTAGTAAAATAATACCGGTAATAATTAGAAATCCTGAAATGATTAAAGTTATTAAATCTCCTTGAAATGCAGAAAAACTATCCTTAATTAAGAAATAGAGTGGTAAAGCCGTTATAGCTGTTCCAATGGTTGCAAAGATCACCCAATTTCTTTTTTTGATATCAATATCCTCTACTTCAAATATATTGGGCAAAAAAGATTGAATTATTTTTATATAATCAGTTCTAAATTTCAAAAGAACTGCAATTGTCGTTCCTAAATGAAGCCATATGGCCAAACTGAATGCTTGATCTGGAGGTATTCCAAAAACATTGATTGAAAAGATCATAACTTGTCCAGAAGAGGAAATGGGGAGCCACTCAAGAAGTCCTTGAAGAATTGCCAATATTATATACTCAATCATAATATGTTCAATCAAAATTAATTATTTCCTCTTAAAGTTTTTATCATATTTTATAAACAATTTTGAAAACAATTAAAGAAATCAGCTAATTTTAAATGATTATATTAATTCGGTTTAAATAATTATATATTCCTAAAAAAATCAATTAATTATCTCCAAGTTTTAAATCTAACTTTTAATAAGCGCAATGTTCTGTTCTTTCAATGATTTCATTTTGTAAATCAACACCAAGATTAACATAATAATCACTATA
>JAHLWE010000468.1 GCA_019058135.1 Promethearchaeota archaeon
AGTATATAGTCATCCAAGTCAATGTTTATGTGGAGAAACTCTTCCCAATGGTTTTTTGCATGATCATTAATTCTAAATTAATGTGAATAAGGTACTCTTATCAAATTAGGTTTTTACATCATCCATATTATCAATAAATTTTCCCAATTCGGATTTTTTTTCACTCGCAAGATGTTTAATATCTGTGAAAATCCAAAAAATAAGAACAACTATTATTCCAAGAAATGCACAATATAAGTATAGATTATTTACACCAAAAATCTCGGCTAAAGGGCCCGAAATAATTGCTCCTATTGGAGTGATTGCCATTGATACTGTATGATCAATAGAAATAACTCTTCCAATCTTATCTGTTGGTACATTAATTTGTAAAATTGTCAGATAAATACTGTCTATAATAGATATTGTAAATCCAAATATACAACCACCAATACCAATTAAAAAAAAGAATCCTGTAGGAACAAAAGCTAAAATTGCATAACCAATGTTGAGGATTATTGTTAAAACTAAAATTATTTCGACCTCATTTTTCCATTTTTTCTTGAGGGAAGTAATTAAAGAGCCTAAAATTATACCTATCTGCATAAAAACTAAAACAACTGCTAGATCTGAAGCTGTACCATTGTGTATAACATTAATATAGTAAGGCATTAATACATTGAATGGTCTAATTAAAAAATTTATAAACATTGCTAAAATCATCAGGCTTAAAAGACCTGGAATTGTTTTCACAACGATAAGACCCATCTTAAAATCTGTTTTAAATGACGTTTTTTTAGCTCCTTCCAATTTTTTTTTAACTGAAGGTATCCTTATCATTGATAATGGAACTATAGCAATAAAATAGGTAATTATATCAATCCATAGAATCTGATTAATTGGAAAATATGCTAAAAAAGTAGCAGCTATTATTGGACCTATAATCTGGATTAGACCTGTAAATAAAAAATTTATACCATTTATTCTGCTTAACTTATCCTTTGGAACCATTACCGGGATGATAGCATTTACTGTTGGTAAATGAAATGCTTGAAATACACCGCGTAAAGTATTGATTAATATTATAAGCCAATAATCTGTAATTTCTATAAAAAATAAAAATATTAAAAGAAAAGTTACAATTGCTTGTAGAGAATCCGCAATTCCAATTATTATTTTTCTATTCCATCTGTCAGCAAATACACCAGCAATTGGGACTATAAATACTTGTGGTAAAAAAAATAAAAAATAAGCTATTGAAAGAAATATGACACTTTGAGTTTCAATAGTAATCCACCAGATAATTACAAATTGGACTACTAACGACCCTAATAACGAAAATAATTGTCCTGACCAAAAATATAGATAATTCTTAAAAGTTTTTTGAGACGTCAATTGCTCCATTTAATTCCACATAGCACTTCTTTATTATTTAAATTTATAAAATTCTAATAAAATTACTCTTTTATAAGTATTATATAACTTTAATTCTAATTATAGGTTTAATACATGAAGTTAAAGAATTAGAGAATGTTAAAGAATATTTAGTTATATTAAATCTAAAAATTAAAAATAATAATAATAAAAAAAAAGATTATTTAATATGTAAAATACTGAGGATTATATCCTGTAGGATAATTTTTTATATTTTTTACTTGTTTTTCTTTATTTCTTCTATTTGTTTTCATTTTTTTTTTCCCTCTTTTGTGATTTTTTTTTAATATATATTATGAAAAAATTTATTTAGATTTTTTAAAAAACTCCATAGTTTCTAAAATGAATCTGGCTTTTAACTTTCTTTATTTGAATTAACTCTTCATGATATTTAGCGTTATATTTTGCTTTCTTAAATAATTTCAATAATCGTGATTTATCTTGTTTATCTTCAACTTTTTTTTTCTCGATTTGCTTTCTTGATTCAGGGAGTTTTTCTAAAACAATTTCTATTTCAGCACAATCGAGAAGTGCTTTTTTTTCTGCGCATACTTGGGCCATTTTTTTTTATCACTTCTAATTTTTTTCAATTTTTTATTATTAATTTAAATAAAGAAAATAATTCATATATAAGTTTTGAAGCCGAACTTCACACGAAGTTCAAAAGCCGATGTGAAGTGCAAAGTATTTAAATGTGATTGAACTATTTATTATTAATAATATTTTTTTTTGTGTTTTTTAATGAGTCGCTCAGAAAAAATAAATATAATGTATCCACCTGAAGATATTTTAAGTCCTTCCTTTGGTAACCGAGATAATGAACAAATTATATTATGGATGCTTTCTAACAATAAGTTTTGTAGATGGTCAGATTTTAAAGTTGAAATAAGTGAGTCAACATTATCAGGTAAATTAAATAATCTTATTAGTAAAGGTCTTGTTGAAAAACCTGAGCGAGATTACTATCAAATTACACCAACAGGCAAAGAAAAACTAAGTGAATTGGTCTATTTAAAAGAATCTGGTAGAAGAAAATTAAATTATCCCCCAAAAGTAATTATAAGTAAAAGGAATTATGATCATGTTGCACTTTGGATGGTTAATAACAATGATTATTGTAAATGGTCAGATTTTCGTGAAGAACCTCTTTCAATTAATCAATCTTCTTTATCAAAAAATCTTAATTTATTAATGACCAAAGGATTTGTAATAAATGAAAATAAACAATATAAGATTACTCCAGAGGGTAAGGCGGAATACTCTAAAATGTTGAAATTATATGATCTAGACCGACAATCAATTTTGGAAGAAGAAAGCAAAAGAATTGAAGATATTACGAAGAAAACTATAAAATTTTTTGAAAAATATGAAATAGAAGATGACGAATTAAAGTTTCGATTTCTAAATAATATACTAAAATTAGATTATGCTAAAGTTAAAAATACTTTAAGTAATGAGAAAGATTTTGACAAAATTTTACTTTTTCTTTCCATAAATCACCCAAATCAATATCCTGAACATATTTCACCTGAGGAATTCTCAAGTAAATATGATATAAAAAAAACAATTCTTGATTATTACGTTTATAAAATTGTTGAAGAGAATTTTTATCCAATAAAATTTTTTAAATTAGAAGATGAACAAGAGAAAATCTATTTTTTTCAATCAAATGAGAGAGTAGAGAAAGTATTAAGAGCTATTGTAAAGGATTATATCATAAAATTAACTTATTTGAATAAACTTTATGAAAAAACTTTAAATGATAATTCATCTTTAAATTTAACACAATTATTAGACAATATCTTAGATGATATCTGTGATAGTCTATTTAATAAAAATTTAAAAGAATCATTAAGAGAATTTTTACCTGAATATATTAAATATTTAGCTTATAAAATCGAAACTGAAAAAAGATTAATTGATTCACTAGATAAATTAGAAGGTATTGTTTGGCAAAATATTCCTGATGTATTTCAAACTTATGATTCCCCTATTTCTCCACATCATTTTATTGAACAAAGTGAATTCAAGTATAATTTGGACCTGGAGATATTTAAAATATTAAAACCTTATTTTTCATTTAAACTGGATTACTTAATAAAACAAAAAAAATTTGAGAGAAAGAAAGAATTTAATGAAGATTTAAAAATTGTAGATTCTGATATTAAATTGAATCCAAAAAACCTTGAACTTTATCTTCTGAAAGCAATAATTTTATGTTTATCCAATAAACATAAAGGTGCCATTGAATTATTGAATAAAGAAATAGATATTAATCTTGCTCAAAAAGAGATTTATGCTTCTTCTTCTTTCATATTAGCCTTTTGTTATATGACTCTTGGAAAATTTGAGAAGGCTTTAAATGTTGCTAATGAACTACTCGAACTTTATTCCGATATTCCTATTTCCTATGCAATAAAAGCAATAGTGCTTGGTTATAATATTATTTACAAATTTGATATACAAAAAGCAAACGAGGATATTGCTCTAGATCTTATTGATAAAACTATTTCATTAGATCCTAATAAATCCAATAAATCACTATTTTATCAATTAAAAAGTTCTATTTTGCGAGAATTGAAAAGATATGAAGAAGCTTTTAATGCAATCGATATTGCTATTGATCTAAATCCAAAAAATATTTGTCTCTATTTCACCAAAATACACATTTTAATTTCAGTTAATAGATTCGATGATATATTAGCCTTATTAGAAGAAGGTATTAAAGAATTTCCAGAGAAAAGAAAGGATCTTTTATGGAAAAAAGCACATATTTTTTATAAAATGAAAGAATTTGATGAAGGAATAAAAATACTTGACAGTTTAATTGAATTATACCCTGAAGATTACGAATTGCTGAATAGTAAAGTTTATGGGTTAGCATATTTAGAGAAAAAAGAAGAAGCTATAGAAGCTGCTAAAAAATTAGTATCCCTTGTTCCGAATAATGGAAATTACCATGATTCTTATGGTGAAATATTAATGATGTTTAATGAATTTAAAGAAGCAATAAACGAATTTCAAAAAGCACTAGAGCTTGAACCATATGGCTTCTTTTCTTATGAGACATGTATCAAAATGGGTAATTGTTATAAAGAGCTTGGTGAATATGATTTAGCAACTGAATATATTGAAAAAGGAAAAAAGATTTCAACTGGGATGATATGTGAACTTGAAATAAAGAAATGTTGGATCGAAAAAGCTGATAATTATCTTTCAGAAATTAAACAACTGAAACAAGAATCATGAAAAAATTTTTAATTTAAAGTTAATCAAGTCTGAATTAGATTTAATATAAAAACTTTAACTTTATTTATTTTTTTTCTAAAGATTTATCTATTATTTTACCCATTATGATTTTATCAACATAAGTTCCATCTTTCAAAAGAGCTGCATATTTTCGTCTACCTTCAATCTCATACCCTAATTTTCTAACATAGAGGTGTTCTGCAACTTCATTTCCCTCAAAAAAATCTGCTTCAAGTCTCTTTAACCCCCTTTCTTTGGCAATATCCTCTATAATTTTCAATATTTTAGCGCCCAATCCTTGATTTTGAAAATCTGGATGCATAGATATACCCCAATTACCAACATGCTTCATTTTTATTAACTTCAGATTTACGCTAACACCTGCTGAAGCAATAATCCTCTGATTATAAATTGCCCCTATCATTAAGTCCTCCGCTTTATTAGATAATTTGTTATAAAAATAATCTTTATTTTGCTGTAAATCTTCTTTCTCAAATTCTCCTAATAAATATTTATTAACTTGATTTAGCCAGTTATGGGCAAATTCATAATTGTTATTTTTTTCATAATCCTCAATTGACAGTCGTTTAATCAAAACAACTCTACCATCTTTCAATTTAAATTCTTCTGAAATTTCAGAATTCTCAAACATTTTCTATACTTCACTCTGCAAAATTGAATTCGTTAATTAATTAAAAAAATTGTTTGAAATTTCTAATTATATATGTTTTTTCAATTTTTCCTTTTGTAATTTTTATGATTTCTTTTTTTGTAAAAATTCTATGCATTCTGGAAGAGTAGGCCTTTTGTATTCAGGAGTAATAACTTTTATATCATATAACTTTTTCATAAATTCTTGGAGCATATGTGCTGTAGCGCCCCAAATATTAAATATATTTTTTGTATTAGGATCTCTATATTTAAAACATAACATTTTCCAATTTTTAGGATCTTTTGGAAATGGAATTTCATAAAAAAGATTTTTTTGAATAATATATTCAATTGGTATTTCAACTAATTCTGCTACTTCAGTATGATTAATTTTGAATTTTATTTCATTTGTATTTTTAATTAAGCTTACAAAAGGGCGAACTATAAAACCTGTAAGTGTAGGCAAATCATCAAGTCTTCCAATAATTTTTAAATTTTCACGAATGATACCAATTTCTTCATATATCTCTCTTAAAGCAGTATCTTGGAGTATATTATCAAGATTTGAATCAAATGTGCCTCCAGGAAAACTCATTTCTCCTGTATGATGTTTTAATTTTGGAGAACGAGAAGTAAAAATTATATTATAGATCGATTTCGTTGGTTTAATTGGAATTATTACAGCAGATTTTTTTAAAATAGAAGATTTTAACTCCAATGGTGGAAATTTCCTAATTTTTGTTCAATAAATAAATAATTAAATTCCATCATCTAATTTCACAGCTTCTTATCTTCCCCAGTGATAAGGAAAAAAAAGTCTATTTTTTTAAATCATTTTTTCTTTTAATGCTTTTGTTAATAGCGGTACAATTTCTTTCAAATCTCCGATAACACCATAATTTGCAACCTCAAATATCGGTGCTTCGGGGTCTTTATTTATTGCTATTATAACATCACTCCCTTTCATTCCTACTAGATGCTGGGTTGTCCCTGAGATTCCACAGGCAATGTATATTTTTGGTGAAACAGTTGTACCACTCTGTCCTACTTGACATAATTTTGGTTTCCAGCCAGCTTCAACCGCAGCCCTACTTGCTCCTACAGCAGCATTCAATACATCAGCTAATTCCTGGATAATTTTAAATGTCTCTGTACTTCCAACGCCTCTGCCTCCAGATATAATAATATCAGCTTCATCAATTGATTTTACACCTGGCATTGATGTCTTTTTCTTTTCTTTTACTATTGTCTTAAAAGAATCAACATTAATATTAACAGGTTCTTTAATAACTTCAGCACTTTCATTTTGTTTTGGTTCTGCCTTTTCCATCATTTTAGCTCTGATTGTTGCCATTTGTGGTCGAGTATTTGGACAAATAATATCTGCTAAGATATTATCGCCATACACTGGGCGAGTCATTAAAAATTTACCATTTTGTATAATCAATTTTATACAATCAGCTGCGAGCCCCAATTTTAGTGTTGAAGCAACCCTTGGTGCTAAATCC
>JAHLWE010000469.1 GCA_019058135.1 Promethearchaeota archaeon
GGTTAAAAATTGTATTATTTTTAATATTATCCCTCCACCTTTATATACTTTTCAAAATTGCAGAGATTTTTGATCTTACCGTTTGAATCTCTTGCCCTCCTCAGTGAGCTCGTTAAAGCCCCTTTAAATTCCTCAAATGACTCGTAAAAAGTGTTATAAACCACTTCGCGCTTGTTCTCGCGCCATAATTCCTCTATCTCGCTTAAATCGGGAGAATATGGTGGTAAAAACACCAATTCTAACTTGTCTTGGACGCTACTTAAAAAAGGGTTTAAAGAGTTTGCGTGATGCGCTCGTGAATTATCAAGAATTAGATAAAGCTTACCAGAACCTGGAAAGCGAGCGGTAATACCACGGAAAAAGCCTTCAAAATTCTTGGCGTTTAAGTTGTCGATGTACGCAAAAAAGCCCTGATCGTTGATGGGGTCAATTGCCCCGATAACGTTTAAACTTTAAACGCTCTCTGGAGCCATGAATGGGTAAGATAGGTGTCGTGCCTTTAATTGCCCACATTTTATGGGGAACGCCAGAAAGATAGAAGGAGCTCTCGTCTTGAATCAGAACAGTGTCATTGGGACCCAGCTTGTTTATTATTTGCCTTTTCTTCTCTAAAAATTCAATTTTTTTTGAGGGTCTGCCTTAGCGGGCATGGGACGGGGCACAACTCTAGATAAGTTATCGCGCTTCAACATTCGATCTACTCCACTAATGGACATTTCTTTGCCAAATTTCTTTTTTACGTGTCCAACAATTGCCTTTAACGTCCACGTGCTAAAGTCATAATCGATTTCGCGTGGAGATTTTAATACGTCATTAATTAGTACTTCCCGCTCCTCTTCTTTAAGAACCGGCGGACGCCCAGATTGTGGTTCGGGTATTAATCCCTTCGGTCCCTGCTCGTTCCATCGATGTACCCAATTTCGAACACTCTGAGGCGTAACATACACTTCTCTCGCCGCTTTTGGAGCATCCTCTCCCTCGTACATCTTTAAAATAGCCAGATACCTTATCGCTAAGCTTTTCTTGTCAGTTTTACGAAATAAATTTTTTAATTCCTCGAACGATACGTGTCGTTTGATTTGTAAGGGAAACATATAAATAAAACGCGAGAAAATATATATGAGGGCGTATAATATGTAGATAATATGATCCAAAAAAATTAATTCAAAATACTATAATAAATTAAAGAATATTTAAAATGATTGAAATGAAAGACACAATCAAAAAAGTCAAAAAAGCAGTCGTAAAAATTGAGTGTTCTGACCCTAGTAATGGAGGTTCTGGATTTTTAGTTTCAAAGGATGGATATATCTTTACTTGCCATCATGTAGTTTTTAGTTATGAAGAGCAGCGATATTCAGAGGATATAAGTATTATTTTTTCCGATGGTCAATATAAGATGGCAACCATAATTGAATCAGATGGTATTGACAATAATGAATTAGCTCGGGAATATGATTATGCCATATTAAAAATTGAAGATGGTAATTATGACCATTTACTCTTGGGAAAATTTGACTCTGCTGAGGAGGGAGATGAGGTATATTTTTGTGGTTATCCTTTCGATACATATAATCATGTAACTCATTTAGGGATGATTTCTACAAAATATATATATCAAGATGAACGCATTTCTGTAGAGCCTAATGTTTTTCAAATTGATGGTTCAATAAATCGAGGCAATTCTGGAGGACCTTTGATATTAAAAAAAACAGATGAAGTTATTGGGATTGTATCTTTTCGATTTGGTGGAATTTCAGATGAATTAGAGAACGTTAGAGAACATATAACACAAATTCAAAATCCTAATAATCCCATTAGAAGAAATATAACTTTTATTGGAGTCAATCCATTAAATACTATGCTTGAATTAATAGATACTTTAGATAATTACATATCCACTGGAATGGGGCTTGCTATTTCAATCGAATATGTAAGACATCGCTATCAAGAATTACTTTCATAAAAAATGAACCCCGTAAGGATTCTCCCTTCCCTTTTCTAAAAAAGAAGTTTTTTAAACTTTTACTTAATTGTATAAGGTTATGACACTTATGTAATATGTGATAATTGTGGAAAAAAATTTGTTTCTACACTAATACAAGTTGAAAATTTAGAAAAGAATATTATTGAAGGGAATTACGAGCAGTATCCTCACTGTGAGCAGCAAACTTTAGTTGAAAATAGGAATTTAGTAAATGAATGATATAAAATTTATTGAATTTTAATCTTATATTGTTAATTTAATTCTTCTAAGAGCTTGAGATATTTTCCTAAATCAATTTATAAATTGACTAAAGGAATTAAAATCAATACTTAATTATCGAAAATGCGGGAGGTTGTAATACTTAGACTTATAAAGAATTAAAACTTAACATTTATTTATACTATGTGCGACTTATTAGGTATGTCGTTTAATTTACCTGTAATACCAAAATACTCATTTAAGAATTTCAAGTTTAAAGATAGTTCAAACCCCGATGGTTGGGGAATAGCATTTTATGTTAATAGTGTAGCAAAGATTTATAAAAGACCAATAAAGGCGAGTGAATGTAAATTAGCTAAAAGATTAGAAAGCAGTAATAAAATACGGTCCAATACAATAATAGCTCATGTAAGGGCAGGAAGTAAAGGTGGAAAGAAATATAAAAATACTCATCCTTTTAAAAAATGTAATTATATTTTTGCTCATAATGGCACATTGAATATAACTAAAGAATTAGAGAATCTATTTAAAAACTCACAATTCCAACCACGAGGAGATACAGACTCCGAACTTGTATTCAATTATTTGTTAAAGAAAATAAAAGGAAGTAATATCACTAGCTGGAGAGAAAGAGATTATGATTGGCTTTTAAAAGAACTGATTAAAATTAATCGTTATGGAACTTTAAACATTTTATTATCAGATGGTATACAATTATTTGCTTACTCCGATAAGAACCAACATAATCATTTAAGTTATATTAGAAGGGAAGCGCCATTTGGTAGAATTATATTACTTGATGTAAATAAAAGATTCCCCAACCAAGGATATGTCAACATAGATGAAGAGAAAGATCCATTGCAACATGGATTTATAATTTCCACAATAGACAGGACTGGAAAGCCGACAGATGAGAATTGGACCCCACTTGAAGGCAGTAATTTAAGAGTCTATAAAGGAGGAGAATTAATTTACTCAAGAGTTAATAACTTTCCGAGAGAAAGAAAAAACATCCGTATCTTGAATCATATTACCTTGAGCAGGAAATGATAAGAGTGAAATTGCATTAGAACAATTTAGGATATCTTCAATCGAAAGTTTAAAATTAATTACACAATTGGTTAGTATACCTCGTAAGATTTTATTTATTTCCTTTTCTTCTCTCTCGTATTCCTCCATGTACATTTCTCCCTCGTATTCCTCAGGAGTTGTAAAACAAATTTCATTGGGAAGTTTATCAATCTCTATCTTAGTTTCTTCTTCGTTATATTTTGAACAATATTTCCTTTCAAATTCTGTAGATTCTACAAGATACTGATACAATAGCTCTTTATTTAATTTAAAGTGATTTTCTTCAATTTCTTCTAAAAAATCAGATATGCTACCTATTAAATGACTATCATTGGTTGTTAAAACATTATTTTTAATACTATGGCCATAATAAGCTTTAAACTCTTTTAATGGATAATAACCTAAATGGGTGTGATTGCATATACCTTTACAAAGTAATTTATCTGGACAATTAAAAGTGTTCATAAATTTCGAAGCGACTACGCCTTCTTCATTATCAATAAAAATTAAAGAACCCTTAAGATGGCCTTCTAATTCGAGGAGTTTATCTAAATTCTTATCTTCCGGGGAGTCAAATTGAATCTTATAAAATTTGCCGTCAAGGATTCCATTACATTTATGAGCAATTGAAACAGCGTCGTGGACTCCTTGTCCAGATGATTTAGAATTAAACTGGAATTATACATAAATATCCCCATATCTCATCTTCATTCTTTTTTCTCCCCCTTCTTCTTCTCTGTTGTCTTCTCATTTTATACTCTAATTTAATTAATAACAATCTAGGTATTTAAATTGAAAATTAATAACTTATATAAATTTAAATGTTTTGCGGGCTAAAGGATGTTTTACCTTTTGTTTTATAATATATATTCCTTATTTTTTTAACGATTTGTATTAAATAGGGAAATTTACAAAAGAATATGCAAAAATAAGAAAATGTTAACAAAAGAATAAAAGAATCAACAAAAGAATACGCAAAAATAAGAAAATCTTTAAGATATGTACCTAAGGATATATCTCAACGTATTTTAAATATTTAAGAACATTCTGGTTCTGAAATCTTGAGATCAGAACATTTAAAAAGCGCTGATTACAAAATCTCACTTAGTAATATTTTAATAATGCCGGAGCAAATGAAACGTGGTATAAGGAGTTTTACTGAAAATATACGTGAAATCGGTAGCAGTGATAAAATGGAAACGGGGTTCACAATTTTCTATTGCAGAGTTTGGAGGATCCAAAACACAATTTATCGAATTAATTAAAAATATAATCATAGAAAATAAAGAGCGAGTCTTTAATAGTTCAATAGATTTAATAGTGCAAAATTTAGGAGAGAAAATTGAGCATGAAACAGCTATAATTCTAACAAGATAATTAGAACTCTTACAAAGAGATCCTTTGTTTAAAGTGGATCCACATGCGTTTGAGAATTTTATGAATTTATTGTTAGAATTTAGAAAGGTAAAAACTGCCCCTGAACATTTAGAGAGAATTCATACACTTTTATTGATATTAATAAGCATTACTAGCCCATCTTTTGTCAATTTTTTCAAAATTCTTAATAAATTCTTGTTCTAAATCGATAGCTTGTCCATTAGCAAGATGAAATAACGGTATCATAAGATCAATTATTTCTTGTCCTAAAACATTTTTGAAATTTTCATTAGGAATTTTTTTTTCCCTTCTTTGAATTCCAAACTCTCTTACAATTAAATCCCCTATTTCTCCTAACTCTTCAACTGCTTTTAAATAAGGAAAAATTATATTGTTTGGGACATTAGCATCTCTTTCTTTTTCTAACTTATTAAAAAGATCACTAAACTTTTTAATCTTTTTTTGTAATTCTTTTAATTCCATCTTTATATCCTTAATATTTTAATTCTGATTAAATATATCAATTCCTTTATTATTAATATCCGTAGTATAAAAATTTAAATCTAATTTTCTACAAATCTCCTTAACATTTTCAACTTTTTTTGTAATTACATAAATTATAGGACCTACTGAACTTAAACCTACTATTGGTTTAGGATTAATTCCAAATCTTAATGAAAACATAACCTCCAAAATATATTTCCCGTTATCAGGATACTTTTCTAATTCAAATAAGTTATTACCTCCAAATTGGAACCTCCACAATATATCTCCTATTTTGTTAAAATCATCTTCATATAAAGCAGGAATTAGATCCATTAATATCATATAAGATTTATGATAACGAAATGCTAAATCTTCATACTGAATTTTATCCATTATCGGAATAAACTCTGATTCTTTATGAGAAACTTGAACAGACCCCGGATCAACTAAAATTAGTTTATGTTGAGGGAAAAATTCTCTTGAATAAATAACATTCATATTACCAGCAACAATTACAAAACCTCCAGTCAAGATTAAGAAAGGTCCAACACCTGTTTCAGTGCCTCTAATAATCTTTCCATTCTTTTCTTCTGCATAATTATAAGATATAATCTCGCGAACTTCCTTATGATTTAATGGATATCCGAAAAGGCTATTTATTCCTTGAACAAATGCAGTAGAAATAGTTGTTGTAGTGCCTAAACCTTTATGTGATTTGAAAAATTTATCAATATTTAATTTTACATTGATACCTTTCGGGTAACATAGGATTTTTTTCATAACATAAGTTAAATGTTTTAAAATAGGACAAAACTCCTCTTTTACGTCTTGAGAATCTTGATCGGATAATGATATGAAAATTTCGTTATTCATTAGGAAGGAAAATCCCATTCCCCCAGCTCCGGGTTCACCAAAATCAAATCGATTTGAATCAATTAATGTTATATGTATTCTTCCAGGAAACTTTATTTTTGCAATTTTAAATTTGGGAACGGCTTTTCTTTTTAGATTCCTTTCTATTATATGATTTCCCGGTACAAATGTTTTTACTTTCTTCATGATCTACTCATTTTCGTTTAAGACATTTATATCAGGTTCACATGAGAGTTCAGGATCATTCCAAATTTTATTAAAATGTGTTATATATAAATCGAAAAGAAGCCCCTCTCTTAATCTTATTGAATAAGTATTACGATGCTCTATACCCTCTAAATATGGACCAGCAACAAGCTCCTCATCATCAATTATTTCTAGTGAAGTAGTGGGAGCACATTTATACCATCGAATTTGAGCATTAGGATCTTTTAAATTTAAAATAAATTTTGTAATTTGTTTTATCTCGTTTTTCGTAGTTCCAGGCAAACGTAAGGGATGTTTATCGCTCATTTCACATAATAAACTTTCAGGATGAATAACAAGAACCCGTAATTTTACTCTCTTAATAGCGTCTTGTAGAATTCCATCTTTAACATCTGTATAAAAAGATTTTAAACTAAGACCCAATACATCCCATTTCTTTTTTGCTCTCTTAGGAAAAATCTCATCCGCTTCTGCTTTCGTTAAGCGTCTTGATAAAATATCTCTTATTCCAAATTTTTTGACTTTTTTTAAAATTTCTTTCTCCTTTTCAGTTCTTCTTGATTGTAGGTTAATTGTCCAAAACATTATGATTCCAACTAAACCACTAGCGATTAATCCTTCACCAACAGTCAAATTAATAATATATAATAGTAAAATTCCTAATAATATTAATATAATATTACCTGAAAAATACAAAATAATTTCTAAATATCTTAATCTTTCCAAATTAATTCACCCAAATTATAATAAAATTGTTAAAAAAGCATAATATTTAAATTTTACAGAAGATTTTGGAAAAAAGTTATGATTCAATTATTGAAAAAAGGGATGCTTACCTTCATAAAGCACGCAAAATAATCAATAAAAATATTCAAGTCTATTACGGTGCGGTTGGAGAAGAGGCCGTTATTAGAGAATTAAAATTTTTACCTGATTCATATTCCATTTTTAATGATGTCAATTTGAGTTTTTCCCGTTCCATTCGTTGGAAAAAATATAATGAGTATATCAAATTTTGCCAAATTGATCATATCGTAGTTGGTCCAAGCGGAATTTTCCTTATTGAAACTCAAAATCTAACATTCTTTAATGATTAGGTAAAAATGGATTGAGACCCACACCGAGAAATAAAGTGTTAAGAATAAAATGTTTAAAATTTGAAAATTTAATTAACCTTTAAGTTGCACTAAATTTAAAACTTTGAGCAATAAACCCAGTTGGATCGCTGGCATATTTCAAGGAATTATCAGGTTAAAAATTTTTGTTTTTTCTTACATTCTGTTATTTCAGTCTCAACACTTTTTATATTACCCTCTATCGCAACCGATATTAGCCAAATTATGTACGAGAGTCAAATTTAAAGTTGTTAGAAGCCAATAAATCCTTTTATATACCCCGAAGGCGAAAATATACATATTATGAGATAGTTTTTCTCGGGTGTGGATTGATAAGATCTTTCCAATAGATAGGGATATTATCCTAATTCCTGAAATAATTATTGAAGATTATGAATTTAATCCACCTCAATTATTTAAACCAACTATTGATTCAATTTGGAATGCGTGTGGATTTGAAAGAAGTTTTAATTATATTAAAGATGGAGAATGGAAACCTAAATTCTAAAATTGTGTATTTAATTAAAAAAGAAAATTTAATTATATATGAAACCTCAATTTTACGATTTCATTGAATTATTTAAAGAGAAAATTACGGTTGATCATATCGCTTCTGAGCTAAAATGTTGGGAATGTGATTCAGAATCCAGAGAAGAAGCTCTTCAATTTATGGATACAGAGAACTATGATTTACTTGGAATTAGAAAAAAAGGGAAAATGATAAAAAAAGTATTAACTAACAAGGGTAAAATAAAAAATATTAATCCTAATGAAATAATTCCAGAGCATCTACCAATCACGAAACTCCTCGACAAGTTTATGGATGAAAAAAAAACAAAATATTTCCTTAATTCAAACGATGATATTAAAAAAATAGTTACAATCGCAGATTTACAAAAAGGACCAGCTCGTTTATTGCTTTTTGGATTGATTATGAATTTTGAAGTAGTTTGTATTGATTTTATAATAAAAAGTTGTGGCTTAAAATGGCAGGAAGTTTTAGATACTAAGATTTTTAATAAAATTAAAGAAAGATATGATTCTTTAAAAGACCAAGATTTAGATATTGATATGCTACATTGTTCCTTTATTGATGACAAAATCGAAATAATCAAAAAAGCTGAAAAATTCAAAGATTTCTGCTTAGTATGTGAAAAAGATGAGGGGGATATCCGATATTTCCTAAAGAAATTGAAGAAACTAAGAAATAATTTAGCTCACAGTAATCATATAAGAGTTCGTTTTGATAATTGGGATCAATTGTTAGAGACGATTAAAATCTGTAGAATTTTTACCAGAGAAATGAGAGAATTTCTATAATTTTTAATCATTTTGTATTTATCGGAGAGAATGGGGAAAAAGATATATTTCTGTTGCATTTATTATAGGTTAAGACAAAAATAATAATTAATTATTGAGCAAAAATTTATACATTTTAAATTCATTTCAAAGTGAAAACCAATGGTAATTAGAGAGGCAATAAAAGCTATAAAACTAGCTCTTGAAAATATGGATCAAAATTATTGTAATCTGTCACAAATAGATTATAATAAAATTAAGATAATGAAACCTTTCATTATATATCTCTCAAAAGAGAAATATTTGGAAAGACCTTTCGCTTATGAATTTTATCATCAGCTTCGAAGATTATTGGATGAGGGTGAAGTAGATTTTGGTGGACCGATAATTCAAGCAGAAGTGGGAAAAAGTATTAACACTGTTTTGAGACGGGTAGAATGCCGGATTTTATCGTTCATATTCCTAATTCAAATCAAAATTTTGCAGTTATCGAATTTAAACTAGCGACCAGAACTGCGTAAGATATAAAGAAAGATATTAAAAAACTTGTAAAGTTTAATACTAAACAAGAATTAAAATACGAAAAAGGTGTTGAAGTTATTTTAGGAGATATGCAATCTTTAGAGGTTCTTAGGGCAGAAATAGACAATTGGAACGAGATTCGAGGTGAAGAGATTATTATTGTTGAGTTTAATACAGATTCTTGGAAAGCTGACCATTCAGTTATATTATTTAATGATTGAAAAAGTGAGATCAAATCAAGAATGCTTGTTTAGGAGGGCACCACAAGGAGAGACACAGAGAGAGAAAGGATAAGACAATTAATACTAATTTCTCGCTTGGGATGGAGTCTTCTTAAATACTTGAAAGGCAAACACAGCACACCATAAATTATCTTCTTTATTATATTGAAACATTAAACATTTATTAGGTGATGAAACCCGAATCGCGTCATTTATAATCTCTTCTCTTTTATCAGTAATGAGTAAAATAGCATACTTACTCCGCTTTCCAATCCCATATCTTCTAACTTGTGGATAATGATTTTCATATTGTTCTTTTAAAAATTCTCTTATATTTGTATGGTCTGATTTGTCCACGATTTTATCCTCAATAGGAATGTCATTTATGAAGTGTTCACATTCCCCTCCTCCCGCATCCGCCTCAGAATGGTAGTTAATGAATTCATGTTCTTTTTCAAATGCTCTAAATTTTAGATCAAACCATTCGTGCATTTCTTTTTCTTTTTTCCAAAATAAAGCCTCTTCTTGAAAGGAATTTTTTTTGTTAAATGATTGCTCTGACAGTAATGCGATATGATTTAAAAGTAAGATCCAAGTCCTTACTTGTATATCTTCTGTTTCTTGTTCTGAAATTCCCGCTTCTTTTAGATGGTCGGTTATCTCTTCAAAAATATTTCCGTTAATAAGTAATTTATCAGGTTTATAATTAAAGATATGATATAAGAGAGAATCTATTGGGAAAGATTTTTTAAAGACTTCCCTAATTCCCTTAAAGAGGGGATTTCTGATAAAGATTTCATACTGATTCGCAGAGAGATTAGTTCGATTCTCATTAGTCATACCCGTTTCAAGTAATATCTTCCAAAAATTCTTTAGATTATCCCATTCTTGACAAAAATTGGTGGTATAAAGTTTATTAATATATAAATTCAAATTTGGAGCAGTAATATCCTCATCAAGTTTTTCAATAAAAAAGCAAAAATTATATAAATTTAGGTAATGCAAGTAAACAATAAATAGGGGGAAATGCCAGATGTAAGGAGCTATATAATTATGAGCTTTTATGCAATTATCAAAATCAATAAATATATTGGATAATTCTCTTTTAACCTCTTTTAATGATCCAAGATTTGTTGATTTTATTTCAAAATCAATTAGTATAATAAATAATTTCGATATTTTGATAACACCTTCTTGAATACTTTTGGATATTTTATTAGTTAAAAATAACCGTGGTCTTTTAAGATAATCAATATTCTTTTGAAAATATTCTCTTGATTCCACAAAATTTCCTAACATAAATTTTATTAAAGCTATCTTGGATAAATCTTTATGAGGACTTTTTAACTCACTATTTTCAGATTGTTGTAAAAATTCTTTTTGTTCATCTTTTTTACCTGATCGGATTAACGAAATTAAGTTATTAAATTCTATTTCATAAATTTCCTTTCTCAGTGGATCTCTACCAAGAAAGAGATCTATAGAGTTACCTGTAATGTTTGATTTTTCTTTAAATATTTGAAACTCATTTATAATCTTTAAAGTTAAGTCCCAATTATTATTCTCCATAGCTTTATTGATAAAATAAGTATAAAGAAATAGAAATAAATAAGAAGAGTCTAAATTAAACTCCTTTTTGATATATTCTTCTAATGAATTAGTATCTTCACTTAAATAGAAATTGTATAGATCTCCTTTAAAAATATTGAATAATTTCTCAAAATTACTAAATTCTGATTTTTTTAATAAAGATTCAAAAATTTTTCTGAATTTTAGCCAAGTTTTTTGTGAAATATTTTTAATATTTTTTATTGATTTTTTATTATAATCATAAAAATTATTATATAAATCCCAAAATTCTCGGTAATTTTCTGAAATTTTTATCAATTCTAAATAATTATGCAATAATTCTAGATTTGTTACGTATCTCTTCTTTCTTATAAAATATTTATATAGAATTGATGGATATTCCCTAATTTCAGGATTTTTCTTATAAATTACAACGAATAATCGAAATTTTTGATTAAGATTTAACTTTTTAAAATTAGAAATTCTAAATAAACTCATAGAAAGATATTGTTTTTTTAAGGCAGCAATAGTATTACAATAATAATGAAAAGAATGTTTATCTGGTTTATGGTTAGTTAAAATACTATATACTTCCTTTAAATAAACTATATCAAAGTTCCTATAATTTAAATTATTTTCAATTATTTTTAATATATTGGGGTTATTAAGCTCTTTTTTTTCTAAAAAAATAGAGGGAATATAGTTAGTAGTGTTTATTTGATAAAATTCTAATAGGAAATTAGTAAAGTTTTTTTGTTTCTTTTCCTTCGAAAATCTTTTTCTAACAATCTCTAAGAATTTTACAGGATTTGGGTAATAATCCCTATGGTTTTCCCTCCTCCAATTTTTTTCATAATAAATCAAAAAAGATTCAATTACATCTAAGGTGGCACTGAGGTCATTTTCTATTGTTAGATAATAGTCAAAATGTAAAATCCACTTCCTCTGATTTTGAAAATTTAATGGAATTCTATTATAAACTTGATTAAAAAGTGTTATAAATTCTAAGCTTTCCGCTGCATCAATCTTTACTAATTTGTAGTAAGTTTCAAATAAAGAAGTAATTAATGGAACAAAATAATATTTATTATCATCTCCTAATCTCTCAAATAAATCTGTTATAAGAATTCTAGTAAGTTTCTTAAATTTACATTTAAATTCTGGATTATTTATTTTTTTCAATTTAAAATTAGTTTGACAAAAGGATTCAATAAAATATTTAATATCATAAACCTCTTCCCTAAAATTATTATTAAAATACGAATAAATGGAAATGTAACTGTCTAACTTTAACTCTTTTGATAATTCTAATCTTGAAATTAAAAATATAAGGTCACTATGTAAAGAATAACTTTTCTTAGCTTGAACTTTTTTTATTAAATCTTGGACTCTGGATTTATTTATATAGTATTTCTCAAAAAGACTTGGGACTATACATTTTAATTTTCTAATAAGTGTATTTTCTTTAAGAATTTCTTCAAGTATTTCATTTAATGCTTTAATTTGAAATTCTTCCAATAATTCTCTACCGAAAACCATTTCATTCATTGATAATGAGAAATAAAACAAATATTTAAATTTTTGTGTAAATATTATAATTATTATATTAATAATGTAAATTTTGTTACTATTTGATTTATGTCTGAACATACGGTAGATATTAAAGAAAGGAGAGTTATGATTGTTCCCGTGGGATTAGAGAAAGATAGAATTATTAAAGGGTGTACAGCTTATCCCATTAATGTTTTATATTTAATTAATAATCCAAAAAAAATTAAAAATAAAAAAGCGGTTTATGAATACTCTTTGATTTTTTCTAAAACAATACTAGATAAATTTAATAATTCACATATTTGCATCTTTCAAGAAGAAGCACCATTAAATTCATTTATTGATTGCACATCGGCATTAAGTAGAATATTTGCAAAGGAAAAACAACAAAAAAATCTATCTCATATATATATTAATGTAGCTACTGCATCTAAATCGTTTGCTCTGGCGGCTTATGTTTTTGCGCTATTCCATCCCGATTTAGTTACAGTTTTTTATTTAAAAACATCAGAATATATCATTCTAGATTATTTAGAAAAGGAATCAGGAAATAGTGGTTCATTAAAACAATTGAAAGAAGAGTTCCTTGCAAGTGGATTAACAAAAGGTCCATATAAAATTGATGAGATACCATTATTTCCGATCATACATTTTAGCACTAAACAGATTGAACTTATTAAATGCTTGGCAAGTCAAGAAAAATTTGATTCTATTAATGGTTTAATTGAAAAATTACCTTCTGGCCTAAAGTATCAAAATCGTGTACTAATTAGGCGTCTTGTAAGATCATTAGAAGAGAAAGGATTAATTTCCGTTGAAA
>JAHLWE010000470.1 GCA_019058135.1 Promethearchaeota archaeon
AGGTAGCACATACAGGTCCAAGGAAGGTTATAAAAATTTCTATTGGATATGCACGCAATGCACTTCTCATTAACGCATCTTTTACGTACCACCCTTAAAGAAATGTCGTATTTTATCGTGATGAGCGGTCTTGCATTGCTCAAGTAATGATACCAAAGCGGGTATCCACAAAAGAGAGAGAATGTATTTTCTAAATCAAGCGTTAATTCTTTTTTAACTCGTTCGGGAATTTTTTTGGGTTCAGGAACGAACTCGTCTTTTATAAAATGAAAAAAATATATTAAATGAGTTCTAGCTTAACTTAATAATATTGATAGAATCAAATAATTAGTATTTTATGAAAACAAATAAAATAAAAGTTGCTTTAGTTACTGGGAGTACCCATGGCATAGGAAAAGCTATTGCATTAGAATTGGCTAAAATAGGGTTCAATCTTGTTATTAATGGAGCATCAACGGAAGAATTATCTAAAGATTATATTGAGAGTTTATCAAAAATCTATAAAAAGGAATCTGAAGATAATTTCATCTATGTTCAAGCTGATATAAGCAATAAAAGAAGTCGAGAAAAGCTTGTTAACAAACTTAAAGAAAAATTCAATAAGATTGACGTTTTGGTCAATAATGCTGGAGTAGCCCCACTAGAAAGGAAAGATCTTTTAGAAGCTAAAGAAGAATCTTTTGAAAGATTAATAAAAATTAATCTTCAAGGTCCTTATTTTCTAACTCAATCAATTGCAAATTGGATGATAACACTTAAGAAAATATTAAAAGAAGATTATCAACCATACATAATAAATATCTCATCCATTTCAAGCTTCATACCATCCCCAAATAGAGGTGAATATTGTATTTCTAAGGCAGGTATATCTATGATGACGAAACTCTATGCCACTCGTCTTTCTGAATATAATATTCCTGTATTTGAGATACAGCCAGGGATAATTCTAACACCCATGACTGAGCCATTTAAAGAAAAATATGAGGATCTGATCGAAAAAGGGTTAATACCAATAAAGCGTTGGGGCTTACCGACGGATATTGCCAAGATTGTAATTTCTATTGTTAATGGAGGTGTACCTTATTCAACTGGAGAAGCGATTCGCATTGATGGTGGCTTCCATTTACATGAATTGTAAAATATGAGGTTAAATATGAAAAAAATCAAACCTAATCTTAATGAATTAAATATTCAAGAGTTTAATTCTATTATTATAGGTTCTGGAGCAGCTGGTTTAAATTGTGCATTCCATTTAATAATGGAGGGTATCCCATCAGATAAAGTAGCAATCGTTACAGAAAATTTAGGTGGTGGGACTTCCTTTAATGCAGGCTCTGATAAACAAACTTATTATAAGATGTCTATTTATGGAGATCAATCTGATTCTCCTTATGAATTGGCTAAAGATCTCTATAGAGGGGGAGCAATGCATGGTGATATAGCTTTAATCGAAGCAACAAATTCAATAAGAGAATTCTTTCATTTAGTTCAATTAGGGGTTCCTTTCCCTCATGATAAATATGGTGGTTTTGTAGGATATAAAACAGATAATGATCCACGACAAAGAGCTACATCAATAGGGCCTTTAACTTCTCAAGAAATGGGGAAGTGTCTTTTAAAAGCTATTGAAGAAAAAAATATAAAAATATTTGACAAGTATTATGCGTTAAAAATTATCGTTGATGATACGACTGAAAAACCTAAAGTAGTCGGTTTAATATGTATTAAGATTGATAATTTATCTAAAGAAAAAAATATAGAAAATTTGCTTGATTCCTTAGCAGTTTTTAAAGTAAAAAATTTAATATTAGCTATTGGTGGACCCGCAGTTTTATATAAAAATTCAGTTTACCCAAAATCACAAAAAGGAACAACAAGTTTAGCTATTAAAGCGGGATGTAAACTTCAAAATTTAACAGAATCACAATTTGGATTAGCATCAATTAAGTTTCGATGGAATGTTTCTGGGTCATATCAACAAGTAATTCCCCGATATTTTTCTGTTGATGAATCTGAAAATGAAATAGAATTTCTTTATGATATTTTTCCATCTTTTAAAGAACTTTCAAAAGCCATATTCTTAAAAGGCTATCAATGGCCATTTAATGCAACAAAAATTGAAAATTATGGTTCTTCATTAATTGATCTAGCTGTCTATCATGAATTAGAAGTATTAAACAGACGAGTTTTTTTAGATTACACAAAAAACCCTAAAAATTTTAACTTTAACGAATTACATCAAGTAGCAAAAGATTATTTAATTAATTCTAAAGCATTAGGAGATACGCCAATCAAACGTCTTAGGAAATTGAATAAACAAGCAATTTTGATTTATAAAAAGCATAATATTGATCTTAGTTCAGAACTACTTGAAATAGCTGTATGTAATCAACACCTTAATGGTGGGGTATCATGTAATGGATGGTGGGAAGCTACTACAGTAAAAAATCTTTTTGCGATTGGAGAAATTAATGGGAACCACGGAATTCAAAGACCTGGTGGGGCTGCATTAAATGCAGGACAAGTAGGTGGAGTAAGAGCATCACAAAAAATAGCGCATTTATATAATAGTTATCAATTAATAAATCATAAGAATTTTCA
>JAHLWE010000471.1 GCA_019058135.1 Promethearchaeota archaeon
ATGTGCTACCTCTACAGAAATAATATAAGGTTGAAAAGCAGAGATTGAAGCAATTATAAATTCAATCATTGGATTCCATCTTGTAACACATATATAACGGTTTATTGGTTTATATCCTCGAGGTTCTAAAATTTCTACGATTTTTTTCCAAACACCGATAAAGGAGAGTTGGATTTTGGAGGGATTATTTTCAACAACTTGAAAACCTCCTGAACAAGTGGGGTCTCCGCACACTTCTCTCTCTTCATGAGTAGTCCAAAAATAAGTTCCACATTTACACAGTTTCCTAATAAAACCCTTATTTCTTAATTCTTTAGTAGGAAAATATTTATCTGGATCAGCAGATGCAATTTTTCTGAAGACTTCCTTCTGTTCCTTGTCAGAGAGCATATTATAATATATTTAAATTTCAAACAATGATATAAACTAACCTATTTTTATATTATTAAGGAATCCTTAATTATTTTTTTATTATCGAGAAAAAAATAAAAATTATTAAATTGTAAATGATGTTGAGATACATTAAGGAAATACTTTGGGAGGAATAAAAATGGAAAAAGGAAAAAGGAAAATTATTGAGTCTATACTTAATTTTAGTGAAGGGACTGATAGTGAAAAAGTTGAAGCGATAGTTTCTGAAATCAGAAATACTCATGAGACTCGTATTGTTGATGTTCAATATGATTCTGATTATAATCGAGCAGTAATAACATTTGTTGGAACACCAGAAGCTGTGCTCAATGCAAATATTGCTGCCGCTAAAAAAGCTATTGAACTGATTGATATGAATAAACACAAGGGACAACACCCTCGCATAGGTGCTGTTGATGTTTGCCCGTTTGTACCTGCTCAAAATGTCACTATTGAAGAATGTAAAGACTTAGCAATAAAGTTTGCTGAAGCGATGGCAAAGGAAGGAGTCCCAGTTTATCTTTACGAAGAATCAGCTACTAAACCAGAGAGGAGAAATATTGACAATATTCGTGTAGGTGAATATGAGGGTTTGAAAAATACGATTAAAACAAATCTCGAGCACAAACCAGATTATGGACCTTCCGAATTCCATCCAACTGCTGGTGCAACGATTACAGGTGCCAGATATCCTTTAATTAGTTTTAATATTAATCTTGGAACAACAGATGTTAAAATAGCAAAGAAGGTTGCAAAACGGATTCATCAACGCTCAGGAGGACTCGTAAATGTTAAAGCAATGGGAACGGAAATAAAAGGACGAGATTACGTACAAGTAGGGATTAGTAATATCAATTTTAGAAAAACACCACTCTATCGGCAGATGGAACTCGTTAAAATCGAGGCAGCAAGGTTCGGAGTTCCAGTGGTCGGGTCAGAATTGGTCGGTGTTCTCCCCATAGATGCAGTGCTTAACTCGTTGGAGTACTATTTACAACTCGAATCTCCCAAGAAGCTTGAGCAGAAGCATTTATTAGAGTATTATTTTGATTTTTAATATTAGTAGATACAATTAATTCTGCACAACGATTTTTCCATTTTTAATAACTGTTGAAACGAGATTAATTCCAAATTGGTAAGCCAAGAATTGATAATTGGGTGCATTAAACATTACTAAATCCGCTTTCTTTCCAACCTCTATGCTGCCAACCTGATCTTGCCTCTGTAGAGCGCACGCAGCATTAATTGTTGCAGCAGTTAGAGCCTCTGCAGGTGAAAGTTTCATATTATAACAAGCTAACACAATTATCATTTGTATTGACTCTGTCCAGCAATTAGGGTTTAGATCAGTTGCAAGTGTCACAGGAATACCAAATTCAATCATTTTTCTAGCGGGAGCATAATCCTTTAACATCAAACAGAATGGTGTGCCTGGTAATAGAGTAGCAATAACTCCCGCTTTTGCCATCGCCCTTAGACCCTCATCATTTGATTTCAATAAATGTCCTGCTTGAACTGCTTTTAATTTTGCTGCCAACAAAGCTCCATTTGTATCCGCAATCTCATCTATATGAATTTGAGGTTTTAATCCATATCTTTTTGCAGCATTTATTATTTTCTGAGTTTGTTCGGTTGAAAATATCCCCTCTTCACAGAATACATCACAGAACTCTGCTAAACCCTCACTAGCAATTTTGGGGATCATTTCTGAAATTATTAAATTAACATAATCATCCGTTCTCCCTTTGTATTCTGGTGGTATTGCGTGTGCACCTAAAAAGGTTGAAACAACATCTAATGGGTGGTCTTTGTTAAGGATGTTCGCCGCTTTTAATGACTTAATTTCACTATCAAGTGATAGACCATAGCCAGATTTCGTCTCAACCGTTGTTGTACCATAATTCATCATCCTATCTAAGATTTTTTTGCCGTTTTCAACTAATTTCTCAAGAGAGGCTCTTCTGGTCTCTCGAACAGTTTTCAGTATTCCACCTCCTGCCTCGAGAATCTCGAGATACGTTTTTCCAGCAAGCTTCATTGATAATTCACTTTCTCTTGAACCGTCAAATATGATATGGGTATGTGGGTCTATAAATCCAGGAGTAACTAACTTATTAGTAGCATCGATCTTATTTATTATTTGATCATAAGTAAATTTAGACATTAGATCCTCGGTAGTTCCAACAAATATGATTTTATCATCTTTTACTGCTACCGCACCATCAAGAATAATTGCCAACTCTCCCATTTTTTCGCCGATTCTAGGTACACCAAATTTTGAGTCAATAGTAACAAGTTGATTTGCATGGACAATCGCGAGATCTGGTTCATCATTCTTCATAATTGGCAGCCCTATTGATTGCTTATTTTTAATAATTCATTGCTTTTAATAATTTCTATTGCTGCTTCTATAAAATCAGAAAGGATTGTATCTTCTGTTAAATGGGGTATTTTCTTACGTGTATATTCATGGCAAGCTTCTAGTATCTTGCTTGATTTTAGAGGTCTTCTAAAATCAAAAGCTTGCGCTCCGCATAAGAGTTCTATTGCAAGAACCTTTTCAACATTTTCAATTATTTGAAGTGTTTTTCTAGCACTAATAGCCCCCATACTTACATGGTCTTCTTGACCCATAGATGTAGGGATACTATCAGCACTAGCAGGAAAGCAGAGTGATTTATTTTCACTTGCAAGAGCCGCTGAACAATATTGGACCATCATAAATCCAGAGTTTAAACCAGATTCCTTAATTAAATAAGGGGGTAATCCCCATTTCCCTTCCAAAAGAAGATATGTACGCCGGTCAGAGATGTTTCCAAGTTCAGAAGCTGCTAGACCTACATAATCTAAAGGTAATGCAAGTGGTTGTCCGTGAAAATTTCCTCCACTAATAGTATCTTTTTCATTAAAAATAATGGGGTTATCAGTAATGGAATTTAATTCACATTCCAATTTTTCTTTCAAATGCGATAAAGCATCCCTAGATGCACCATGAACTTGTGGCATACACCGAAGAGAATATGGATCTTGAACACGTTCACAATTTTTATGAGATTCTACAAATTCGGAATTCTCAAGAAATTTCCTTATTCTCTTAGCCACTATTTTAGCACCTTGATGTGGTCTTAATTCAATTAATCTCTCATCAAAAGGTTGGGGTGAACCTAAATAGCTTTCAAGACTGAGAGACCCAATTATATCTGCGTGATCTAAGCAATTTTTTAATTTTTCTGATACCTTTATTGCATGAGCTGCTATAAATTGCGTACCATTAATTAATGCTAAACTTTCTTTTGGGCTAAGTTTTAATGGGGGAATTTGATGTTGATTTAATATTTTTTCAGTTGGAATTAAGGTTTTCCCATCAGTTGATAGATATCCCAAACCAATTAATGGTAAAAATAAATGAGCTAAAGGCGCGAGATCTCCCGCCGCACCAACGGAACCTTGTTCAGGAACTAATGGTATATAATTTTTCTCAATATGCCAGAGTATTCTCTCAAGTATTTGTAATGATATTC
>JAHLWE010000472.1 GCA_019058135.1 Promethearchaeota archaeon
ACTGGTGGCAGAAGCTCGTGATAAAAAAGAACCCAAAGTAGACTATGATTCTAAACATAGGTATGAAGAGAAGGGCTAATATGAGATAATAGTTGAGGTTGTGGATGTTTTATAAAATGATATAAATTAGGTTTTGAGGACATAATGCCAAAATTAGGAGGACAATCAACAATTACTGGAATTGATTTTGAGGCATGGTTTGTTGCCTTTAAATTTGTGGATTCATTTTTTGACGAGAGTTTAAATATAAAACCCCAGGCCAGAACTTATATAGACATTAAGACTAAAGAAATAAAAATCACAGCAATTGATGACATTTATATTTATTCTGATTCTAAACAAGAATTTTTCAATCTCAAATTTCGTGCCCCGGATATTAGAAATTGGACTATAAATAAATTAAAACATCAAAAAGTATTAAGCCAACTTAAAGAACAGTTTACTAAAACTCCTACTGCTTCTTTATATTTTGTAACTCAAAGTCCCTGCCCAATTTTTAAAGAAATTTTACCTCGAGGAGCTTCTTGTACATCAAGAGTGGAATTAGAAATAAATCTTAAAGAAGGTAAATACATAAAAAAATGGGATAAATTAAAAAAAGAATTAGGTTTTACAGATAATGAAATGCTGAAGTTTGCAAATCAGGTAAAATTTAAACATATTATTGATACAAAAGAAATAAAGGATCTTATTAAGACAAAACTTTTTGGTCATATCACAAATTCAAATTCTGCACCTAACTGTTTGTATCAATTAGCTATAGAGGCTGGAAAACAGGGCAAAACTATTACCAGAAAGGATATTATAGAGTATTTGGAAAAAAATAACATACATCTAAAACCACATTTGAAAATAGAAAAATTATCAGAAAAAGTGTATTTTGCATCAGCATCCTTAGCTTCTGTTCCCTATACTTTTATCAATGATATACACATCAATAGAGATGAAGTTACCACTTTAGTTAAATGGATTAAGACACCATTAAAAGATAAAGATTTGCCAATTGCAGTACTAGTAGGAAAAGCGGGCTGTGGTAAAACAGTTGTCTTAAGAGATTTACTGATAAAACTTCGAGAAGAAAAAATACCTGTTTTAGGGATAAAAGCTGATTTATTTGATTATAATTCCATAAGGATTTTATCTAATGAAATAGGACTTTCAGATGGAATTAAGGAAACAATGGCAGCTATTGTAGAGAAATATAGAAGAGGAGTAGTAATATTTGACCAACTTGATGCTCTTTCTTTTACAATGGCTAAAGATAGGAAAGCTATAAATTCATATTTTAATTTAATATCTCAGCTTTCTCTTATTAAAGAATTAAGGATTGTTATTTCTTGTAGAACTTATGATCTTAAATATGACCCTACATTAATTTTATTTGAAGGTAAATATACTATATATATAAAAGAACTGAATGATAGTCAGGTAGATGAAGTATTATCAGGATTGGGCATAGAAATGAAAAGAATCTCTAATACTTTATTTAATCTCCTTAGGATTCCTCTACACCTTGATATTTTTTGTAAAATTTATGAACCACATACTAATCTCAATTCGTTAAATACCCTACAGGATTTGTATGATGAACTCTGGGACCAAAGGATTCTTGTAAAATCGAATGACAATCTTCGGAATAATGTTCTTAAAGCAATAGATACTATCATAGAAATTATGGATAGAGCAAAAACATTAACTGTGCCATCTGCTTTATTAGATAAGAATAGCAAAGGAAGAGATTACTTATTGAGCCAATCAATATTATATAAACAGAATCATAAACTTCAATTTTTGCATTCATCTTTCTTTGATTACTGTTATGCCAGAACTTTTCTAAAACGCCACAATTCATTAATAGAGGTAATTCTTAATCAACATCAGGGATTGTTTGTAAGATCCCAAGCAAAACAGGTCTTGGCCTATCTTAGAAATAATGACTTTATCAGATATTTGAGAGAATTAAAAGAATTTTTAACGAATCCCAAAGTTAGATTTCACATTCGCCTTTTGGTTATAAATCAACTTACTTTTTTGCAAAATCCAAAAGATGAAGAATGGCAAATAGTAAAACAATTATTAGAAAGAGATGACAATTTTAAAAAACATTTTATTGATGGCATCCAATCTGAAAAATGGTTGAAGTATTTGATTTCAAATGGATACTTGCAAATATTTTTACAATCAGGTGATGAAGAGCTTATAAATCTCATTATTTGGAAATTAAGGGGTCTTATAAACCCTTATACAAAAACTGTAATTGATTTCCTAGGTCAATTCCCAAACATTGATAAGAAAGATGAATATATCACCTATATTCTTGATGGGCTTGACCATTGGGAAGATGTAGAAGCAATTCAACTGTATAATTCTAATTTATCAGCTATCAAGAAGTGGAACCGTTTCTATTTTAGTCATTTTTTAGAAAGAATTCTAAAGTATAATCCTGAAGTTGTACTTGAAGTATTTTTTAATGATTTAAATGAAAAAGTTGATATTATTAAATCCACTGATGATTTTGATAAAAAAAAGTTTCTTGATTATCATGATATTGAAGTTTTTAAAAAATTACTTAATTGGAATCCTGATGTAGTTCTTTCTAAAGCATTGAGCATAACTCGTAAACTTGTGAATAAAACAAAATGGGAAAGTAAAACCGGCTTTTATCTAGATGGAGCATTTTATGGCTATGATAAATTTGAATCTGACTTATATCTTCATTGGCAATTTCTTTCATTAGTTTTAAAAAAATTAAAAACAGTAGCGGTAAATAATAAGACTCAGTTTCTAAAATTAGTTAAAGGATTTGATAAAAGTTGTTCAATTACTTTGTTAAAAATGGTATTACAAGGGTATAACGCAAAACCAGAGTTGTATGTCAATGAGGGATTTGGCTTTATTACTAGAGATGGTGTCCTTGAAAATATGGCTGGTAAATATGAATTAAGAACTTTTCTTAAAAATATATATCAGTATTTTTCTAAAGAACGAAAAGAGAAAACTAATGAACTTATTTTATCAGTCTCCCCTGAGTGGGAAAAGCATAGAGAAAAAGGACATCCAAGCAGTATAGGATATTCAAAATATATTCTTCTAAATGCAATTTCAGCTGAAGAATTATCGGACTATCCTGCTATGAAAAAGAAACTTCTGGAATTAGAACATAAATTTGGTAAGTATAAAGAGGAGCCTCCTCTAGTTTCTAAAATTAAATGGGTGGGTCCTCCTTTACCAACAGTTGCTTATGAAAAAATGACATTTGAACAATGGTTAGCTTCTTTTCGAAAGTATGATGAGTCAACAGATTGGGGAATGCCAAAAAAGGATATTCTAAAAGGGGGAATAATAGAACATTCTCGTGCATTTACTGAGCAGGTTTCAAAATATCCTAATAATTTTTATAATTTTATATTTGATCTTGGTAAAAGAAAAGATATTCATATAACTTACCTTGCAGCTGGACTAGATGGCTTGGTAAAGGCAAAATATGATATTAAAAAAGTAAAAAAATTAGTTAAAACATACTGGAGATATGAAGATACAGAATTTAGAAGGCGTATTATCTGGGCTATTAATTATATTGATAATGAAGATAATCTTGATTTAAATTTAATAGAAATTTTAAAAGATTATGCATTGAATGATCCTAATCCAAAAGAAGAGTTATGGAAAAAAAATGCTGATAGTGGGATTCCTTATTATGGCGGTGACCCTTTTACATATGGAATAAATACAGTTCGTGGTGCAGCAACTACCAGATTAGCTATCCATGGTTACAAAACCCAGTACCCAGATAAGATATTTGAAATTTTAAACAAAATAGCCGATGATAAATCTATAGCAGTAAGATGTTGCTTAATAAAGTTTATAGAGGGAATGATAAAATGGAATAAAGATAAGGTTTATATGCTTTTTAAAAAGGCATCCAGTGATAGACACCCTCAAGTAATAAAATATGGATTGAAATGTCTTGAGTATCTGATAACAGAAAATAATTTCAAGGATTTTATTCCTTATTTAAAAAGAGTGATTAACTTAAAAGAGAAGCCTGGCCCCCGTAGAGCAGGTGAATAT